>CAMOHW010000011.1 GCA_946615525.1 uncultured Clostridia bacterium
ACCCTTTTTGAAAAAAGCGGTTCTCCCCCTCTCGCGCTCTCCCCCATTCCAAAAAACTTTGAAAAAAAAGAAGGGCAGGAACCTCTTTGAAGAAAAGGTTTCTGCCCTTCTAAAATCAGAAAAGTTACCGTTCCTCCCGGAAGTAGGAAAGTCCGAGAGATGCCGGCGGTTGATTTTCGCGCTTTTTGCGAATGCTGGTGATGACAAGCACCAGAACGGTGATGACATAGGGGAGCAGTTTGAGCAGCTCTTTTATCAGCGATGCATACGGGTTGTTTTGGCTTGAGATTTGCAAAGAACTGGCAACAATATAAAGGCCACCGAAAAGAATCGAGCCGAAGATGCTCACATGGGGCTTCCAGAGCGTGAAAATAACCAATGCAATGGCAAGCCAACCGAAGGCTTCAATGGTGGAGGCGTTTTCCCAACTGCCTTTTACAAAGTCCATTGTATAAAAGAGTCCGCCAAAGCCGGCAACGGCACTGCCAATCAGGATGGCGCCGTATTTATAGCCGGTTACGTTGATGCCGTCGGCATCGGCGGCGGCGGGGTTTTCACCAACGGCACGCAGGTGGAGTCCCACGCGGGTGCGTTTGAGCACGATGGTGAACACCACGGCAAGAGCGATGGCAAAATAGACGAAGAATCCGTGTGAAAAGAGCACGCGCAAAAATCCGTTTGCGTTGGGGTCGTTCACAAATCCGCGGGAAATTGTTACCCCTGCGGGATCAAAGCGATCTCTGGATACGTAAACGCCCATCAAAAACTCGGCAAGCCCGACACCGAAGGTGGTAATGGCAAGACCGGTGATGTTTTGGTTACAACGCCAAGTGACGGTCAAAAGCCCGTAAATAGCGCCGGTTGCAACCGAACAGACGATGGAAAACAGCACCGAGATCAGGATCAATAAAAACCAGGATGGTTTTTCAGGGTTTGCCAATCCGTTCATATAAATCTCAATTCCAATGCAACCGCCGGCGGTGCCCATGCACATAATGCCGGGAATGCCAAGATTGAGGTGACCGGATTTTTCCATTAACATTTCGCCAAGGCAACCATAAAGCAAAACGGTTCCAATCGAAATGGCGCCAATCAAAAATGAAGTCATTTATTTGTCCCCCTTTGCCTGATTTGCGGTCTCTTTTTCAATGGCTTTTTTTGGCCGCTGTCGTCGCGCCGGACGATTTTATAGTTGATGAAAAATGCGCAGGCAATGACAAAGAAGTAGATCAATCCGATTACGATTTTGGAGATTGCATTGTTGGTAAACCCAAAATCGGTTTGAACCTGGCTCATTCCGGTATTGATAAAGGCAATAAAGAAGCAGGTAAGGAACATGAAAAGCGGATTGAACGCCGCCAGCCAGGAGGTCATAATGCCGGTAAAGCCCATGTTGTTGTGGAGCGTTTTGTCAAGCGGGGCGCTGGTACGCGCGATCAGGAAGAAGCCGATCAATCCGGCAATGGCGCCCGAAAGAATGAGGGTGCGGATAATGACTTTTTTCACGTCGATGCCAATGTATTTCGCGGTGTTTACGCTCTCGCCGACGACCGAAATTTCATAGCCGTGTTTACTGTATTTCAAATAGACAAACATCAATCCGGCAAGTAGGAAGAAAACCAGAATTGTCAGCAACATATTGTTGCCCAATGCCGGCAACACGCCGCCGTTTGGCTTCGGGAAAGCAACGTCTTGTCCATGAATCCAATAGGCAAAGAAGCAGAGAACAACGCCTTCTGCAATATAGTTCATCATCAGGGTGAACAGGGTTTCATTGGTATTAAAGATTGCTTTGAAAATTGCCGGGATGACCGCCCAGAGAATACCGGCGGCAACGCTGGAAACAAACATGAGAAGCAACAGCACCCATTCCGGCATTTTTCCGCCGAGTTTATAAGCAAAGGCATAGGAAGCAAGACAACCCATCAGAATTTGGCCGTTTCCGCCCAGATTCCAGAACTTCATTTTGAAGGCGGGAATCAGTGCAACCGAGGCGCCCAGAAGAAACGCGGTTTCCAAAAGCAAAAGCCAGAACTTGCGCGAGGTTCCGAAGGTGCCCTTGAACAGATATGCAAAAAAGTCGAGCGGATTACCGTCCCCGAAAATCCAGCAAATCAGAGAGGAAAGAAGCAAACTACCAACCAAAGCAATTGCATAGACGAGAATTTTCTTTTTCAGTGGAAGGGTGCTGCGTTTTACGATATGGAAGGGAAGTTCAAACCGCTTTTTTTGTTCGGCGGTGACTTGGTTATCCTTCTGTTCCATTGTTCTCCCCCTTTCCGGAATCGGTTTTGGTCATCAAAAGCCCGACCTCCTCTTTGGTAATGGTTCTGGCGTCCACAATACCGGAAACTTTGCCGCCGCAAATGACTAAAATGCGGTCGCAAAGCCCGAGGAGGATGTCCAGGTCTTCACCCACGAAGATAACGGCAACACCCTCCTGTTTTTGCTTGTCAAGCAGGTTGTAAATCAAATAGGAAGAGTTGATATCCAGCCCGCGCACCGGGTATGCCGCCATGAGTACTTTGGGTGCGGCGGAGATTTCGCGTCCCACCAGCACCTTTTGCACATTGCCGCCCGAAAGCCGGCGGACCGGGGTGTGCAGGTCGGGGGTGACCACTTCCAGGCCGGATACGATTTTTTTCGCCAGGTTCTCCGGCTTTTTGCGGTCCACCAAAATCGAGTTGCCCTTGCGGTAACTGCGGAGCATCATGTTGTCAATCAAGTCCATGTTGCCGACAAGTCCCATGCCCAAACGGTCCTCGGGAACAAAGGAGAGGCGAACGCCAAGCTCGCGGATCTGGAGCGGTGTTTTGTCGCGCAGGTTCATCACGTCGTCTTCGTTAAAGAGGATCTTGCCGTCATTCACCAGTTGGCAGATCTCTTTTTTCTTCATTCCGGTAAAGTCTACTGTGCTGCCGTCCTCGTAGTGGAACTTTCCTTCGGCGGCCATTGTAACGACCTGCTTGAACGTTTTGTGATAGAAGGAAACCGGCAGATTCTTTTTGGGGCGGTTGAAGATGATCTCTCCGGAGTCCAGCGGTTGCAGACCTGCAATGGCTTCCAGCAGTTCTTTTTGTCCGCTGCCGGCAATACCGGCAATGCCCAGAATCTCGCCCGAACGGGCGGTAAAGGAAATGTCATCCAAAACCTTGACATTTTCCTGGTTGGTATAATTCAAACCTTTGATGATAAGCCGGTCGATCGGGTTTTTCACCAGCGTCCGGTCAATGTTGAGGGTAATTTTTTTGCCCACCATCATTTCGGTCAATTTTTGCTCGGTGGTCTTGGAGGTTTGCACCGTTCCGATGTGCTCGCCTTTGCGGAGCACGGCAACGCGGTCGGAGATCTCCATGACCTCGTTGAGTTTGTGGGTAATGATGATGATGGACTTGCCGTCTTCCCGCATGGCACGAAGCACCGCAAACAGTTTTTCGATCTCCTGCGGTGTCAGCACGGCGGTGGGCTCGTCCAGAATGAGAATGTCCGCGCCGCGATAGAGGACTTTGATGATCTCTACCGTCTGCTTTTCGGAAACCGACATCTCATAGATCTTTTTATCGGGATTTATATGGAAACCGTATCGGTCGCACATTTCGCCGATCCGTTTTTTGACAGAGTTCAGGTTATATTTGGTGTTGTCTTTTACGCCCAGCACGACATTTTCGGCGGCGGTGAAGACATCGATCAGCTTAAAATGCTGATGGATCATTCCGATCTTGTATTCAAACGCGGTTTTCGGAGAGTGGATCTGCACTTCCTTGCCGCCAATGAGGATCTTTCCCCCGTCCGGATAGTAAATGCCGGCAAGCATATTCATCAGAGTGGTTTTGCCGCATCCGTTTTCTCCCAGAACAGAGAGGATCTCTCCTTTGTAGATCTGCATAGAGACGTTGTTGTTTGCAACAACGGCGCCAAATGTTTTGGTGATATTTTGAAACTCAACTAAAACTTCTTTTGCCATTTGTTTCTTTTTCCTTCCAGTCAAAAGTGGCATAAAATGACAGGTAGGGTTGCCGCACAAAGGCGGCAGCCCTAAACTCCTGTCAAACTTTACTTGGGTTTTTAATTACTTAATGGAGATACCGTCGATGATGATATCGAAGTAAGGAGCAGAGCGGAGAGCGCTTTCTGCAAAGTAGGTAATACCACCCTCGGTCTTGATGACGTTGGTTTCGCCGGTATAGGATCCGTCGTCGTCAACGTCGGCAAGATAAGCGGTCAGGTGTCCGTCAGCATCCATCGTGATGTAAGCGGCCTTGCTGAATTTAGAGGTGTCAGCCTTTGCGCCGGTTACGGTGAACTTGGAGCAATCGAACACTTTGCGGGTGCCGGCAACGAGTTCAGCTTTTACTTCGTCCAGTTTTGCCTGGGTGTTGGCAGCGGCGGCAGAGCCGAGAGCGGTGATCTGAACCGAGTCGGTTCCAATGGTACCGGTCCAGTCAGCGTCGATCTTCTTGCCATTCATAGCGCAGTCAATTGCATATTCGAAGTAGGGGACCCAGTTGATCTTGGAGGCGATCACAAAGGTGTTTTTGTTGGTAGAACCGTTGTAGGAAACGTTCGGAATTCCCTTTTCATCGCAAGCGGTGGGAGCGCCCATCGAGTCAGCGTGCTGGGAGATCAGGGTGCAACCGTCTTCGATCAGAGCCAGAGCGGTCTGCTTTTCAGCGGTTTCGTCATACCAGGAGTTGGTGTACTTCACTTCCATGGTAGCGTTGGCAACGATCGAGCGAACGCCAAGGAAGAAGGAGGTGTAACCGGAAACAACTTCTGCATAGGGCCAAGCGCCAACGTAGCCGATTTTCGCTTGAGCGTCGGTGATCACACCGTCATTGTCGGTGTCATAGGTCTCAAGGAGCTTCAGACCAGCGGCAACGCCTGCGAGGTAGCGGCCTTCATAAATGGAAGCGAACGCGTTGTGGTAGTTGGCAACGTTTGCGCTGTGTGCCTGCGTACCGGTAGCATGGCAGAACTGAACTTCCGGGAACTCTTGTGCTGCTTTGAGCATAAAGGGCTCGTGGCCGAAGGAGTCGGCAAACACAATGTCGTAGCCGTCATCTGCAAACTGAGCGGCTTTATCATAGCAAACTTCTTTCTCGTCAACGTCAACGACGATGGAGTATTGCTTTTTGGACAAGCCTTTGTTTTCGCAAGCGGTCTTGAAAGCGTCGATGAAGTTTTTGTCGTAGGTGGAGTTGTCACCGTGCAGGCAGATCAACGCAGCCTTGAACTTGCCCTTGCCGGAGCAGGAAGCAAAAACGGCGAGGCAGCCCACGATCATCAGGAGCGCCAGGGAGAGAGAAAGGATCTTTTTGAACATTTTAATGTTCCTCCTAAAAGTAATTTTTTATTTACAGCGGCAGGGGACCGCGGCAAATCAAAATAAATAATAAGGAAGCCAAACGGGACAAGCCCGCGAAAAAGAGAAAGCCGGAGGTTGTGGAGCGGCTCTGCTTTTCAGCAGAACTCGATTCCCGCCTCCGGGCTCATGGAGGCGATGCGAGCCAGGGATTCCACGCGGAATCCTTTCTGGCGCAGTGCGTCCCCGCCTTTTTGGTATGTTTTTTCAATCACGGCGCCGATGCCCACCACCGTGGCGCCCGCCTGGGCGCAGATTTCGGTCAGCGCAGTCGCGGCGCAGCCGTTTGCCAGGAAGTCATCCAGGATCAGGACGCGCTCGCCCGCCTTCAGGTAGTCCTTGGAAACAATCAAGGTGTTGTCGTTCCCGTGGGTGTAGGAGTGTGCCGTTGCCGACCAGAAGGCGTCCCCGATGTTGGAGGTTTTGCTCTTCTTGGCAAAAAGAACAGGGCAGCCGAACTCCACCGCGGCAAGGCAGGCGACTCCTATGCCGCTTGCTTCCACGGTCAGAATCAGACTGACCCCTTCGTTTTGATAGCGTTTATGGAACTCTTTTCCGATTTCGCAGAGAAATGCCACATCAATGCGGTGGTTGAGGAAGCTATCCACTTTCAGAACATCGCCGGGGTAGATCTTCCCGTCGCGGCGGATGCGGTCTTCCAGCAGTTTCATTGGCGGCTTCCTCCTTTCTGAAAAATGAAAAAAAGAAAACGGCATTCAAACGAAACTGCATGGTCTATGTAGTCTTGCTTGAATCACCATATTTATTGTATCATAGTTTCCGACAAAAATCAACCGTCAAATTGACGAAATGCAAGGCGACTTTTCCTCCATTTTTTTACATTTTGACAAATGCCTGTCCCAAAGCAAAAAGCCGGGGCAAAAACGCCGCCCCGGCCCGGGAAAATCAAGGAAGAAAATAGAAGGTTCCGTTTGGCTCTATGCCAAGAGATTGCACCGCTTCCACACCCTCTTGGGTGTAGGCAAAGGTCTTGCCGCCGTCCTTGTCAAATTTGCCAAACAGGCGGGCAAGGTCGCGGTCGGCGGAGCCGACATAAACATTGCGGTCAAACAGAACGCCGTCATCGGTTTTGTTGGTTTTTGGCTGATTGCAGAAGAACATTTTTCCGGTTGTGCCGTCCACAAGGTTATCGGTAACGGCAAAGGAGTGCTTCATCTCGTAAGGGCCTCCGCTCACCGAAACATAGGCGTTGACCGCAAAATCGGTGCCGGGATCCACCTTATCCGGCCGCTGGGTGGAAAATCCCTCGCCGATCTTTCCAAAATAGTTGCCGCTGATCTCCACATTGGAAAACTCCGCGTTTTTCACGGTCCAAAGTTCAATTCCCCACCAAAAACGCTCGGCAACATTGTTTTTGCAAACGATATTCCTGGAAAGGACGTCCGAATTGGATTGCGTGGTTACAACGGTGTCATAGATTTGGTCAAAGTAGCAATTTTCTACCGTCAGCCCGTCGCAGGCGTTCCAGTTTTCCACCGCGTTGCCCAGGCGGGTATAGTAGTTGCGCCACTCGCCGTAGTTGGGCATGACCACGCCGCCCACAAAGCGGAACTCGCAGTTTTTCACGGTCATATTCTTGCAGTTCATGGGGCGAATGACGTGGGACCCGAAGTTGCGGAAATCCAGGTTGAGGAAGGTCATATTCACGGCGGGATTTTCCATTGTGAAGGGGAAACTGCTCAACGAGAGTTCCACAGAGCCAAAGCGCTCGGCAGGGTTGCCGCCCTTGCAACAGAGATAGACGCGCTTTTGGGCATAGTCGTGGTAGAAGGAGAGATCCCCTTGCAGGTCGGCGCCGCCGTTGAACGGATAACTTGGAATATCGGCGGTGGTCAGACCATTGCTCACACCGGTCAGCGCCAGGGTTTTTCCGGCAGGGGACTGTTTGGTATTGGGATCGTTGAAGGTCATCAGCGTTTTGATGCCCCAAGCTCTTCCGTGGTCAAAAACGATCGAGCCGATGTCGGCGTAAATGTTCAGGTCGAGGGCGCTGCCGTCAAAATAATAGATGTCCGAGTTCTCCAAACGGATCCAATCTTCGGCGGGAACTTGGATCGAGCCGTAAAAAACCGGTTTTGATCCCTTGCCGTAGGTGGCAAGAGTCATACCGTTTTTCAACCCGGAAAGAAAGCGGTCGTTTTCCGTGCGGCGGAAGATACTGCCGCACTCAAACAGAATGGTGTCGCCCTCCCGGATTTTGGAAGCGCAGGCGGAGGGGGTTTGCAAAGGGCGGTCGGGAGAGGTTCCGGAAAAGTCGTCATTTCCGCGGACCGAGGAAACATAATAGACCGTTCCGGCGGGATTGACCGGGGCAAACCCCTGTACCGCCGCCAGTTTTTGCCGGTAACGCGCGTCCAGCTCGGCGCGGATCTTTGGTGTCAGCGGACGAAAAGCGGCGCCGGCTTCGGTTTTGTTTTGTTTCATGTCCGGGTTCCTCCTCAAAGTCGGTTTCCACCCAAAAACGGCAGGTGATTTCGCCTTTCATTCTACCATGCTTTTTCCGGTTTGTCAATTCATTTTTGAATTGTCCCGATTTTCCCCAAAAATTGCCGCGGAGTCCTTGCAAACCGGCGCAAAAGATGTTATAATAATATTGAGGCAATACCGCATAATTCGCGGCTATCGCCTTGATGGTCCCTGCGCTTGCATCTTTTCCGTCATATTGCACCCAAACTTCTTGCCGATGCGCCCACATCGGCGTCGTCGTTTGGGTTGATCTGACGAAAGATCTGCGGCGCGGATGAACCATCAGAATTGTGCGATACTGCCTTCAGGAAATCTTTTTTTCTGTAAAGCCGCCGTCCGGCGGCACGAAAGGAAACAATATGAGCGAAAAACTTTCCACCCAACCCTATAAAGGCACGCGGGATTTTTACCCCGCCGAAATGCGCCTGCGCAACTGGTTTTTCGGCGTGATCCGCCGCGAGCTGGAAAACTCCGCTTTTGAGGAATACAACGGTCCGATGCTGGAATCTTTGGAGCTTTACGCCGCCAAGAGCGGCGAGGAGCTTGCCGGAAAACAGACCTACAATTTTGTGGACCGCGGCGGTCGATCGGTTGCCATCCGCCCCGAAATGACGCCCACCGTGGCGCGCATGGTGGCGGCAAAAATCGGCGAGATGACCTTCCCCCTCAAATGGTTTTCCTTCCCCAACATGTATCGCTACGAGGCAACCCAACGCGGCCGCTTGCGCGAGTTTTGGCAACTCAACATTGATGTGTTCGGTTGCGATACTTACGAGGCGGACTTGGAGTGTATTCTTGCCGCCATTCGCATTCTGCGCGCGTTCGGAGCGGACGAGCAGATGTTCACCGTGCGCGTCAACAACCGCCGGTTCTTCAACGATGTCATTGCCGCCGTTACCGGGGAGGGCGCCGACGCAAAGGCGATCTCCAAGGTCATTGACCGTCGCGCAAAAGTTCCGCGCGAGGTCTATGAACGCGACCTGACGGCTCTGGGGCTCTCTCCCGAAAAGATCGCCAAGATCGATTCGATCTACGGCATGACCGTCCGTGAGGCGACCGCTCTCTGCCCGACTTCCGAGGGCGCCGGCGAGCTGATTGCTCTGTTTGACCAACTGGAAAAACTGGGGCTTGCAAAATACTGCAAATTCGACTTCGGCATTGTCCGCGGTCTGGACTACTACACCGGAACGGTGTTTGAGGTGTTTGACAACGCGCCCGAGAACAACCGCGCCATGTTCGGCGGCGGTCGCTACGATAATCTGGTGGGCTTGTTCGTCAAGAACGCCAAAGTTTCGGGCGTTGGGTTCGGTATGGGAGACGTCACGCTGGAAAACTTCCTGCAAAGCCACAACCTGATCCCCGCCTCGCTTGGCAACGCCACCAAAGTTTTGGTCACCCGGTTTGATGACGTTCCCTACGAAGTTTACCTCCAACTGACCGAAAATCTGCGGGATGCCGGCATTTGCACCTCGCTCTATCTGGGGCAAAAGAAGTTTGGCAAACAACTGGAATACGCGGTCAAGACCGGATGCACCCATCTTGTGGTGCTGGGCGGCGACGAATATGCCCGCGGCGTTGCAAAAATCAAAGACCTGGGCGCACATGAGGAGCGCGAGGTCCAACTGAAAGACCTGACCCAAGCGTTTTGATATAAAAAAGAAAGGAAGTTTGACTATGGAAGAATTCCGACTGCTCTCCAAAGACGGCAAAACCAAACTTGCCTGCTACTGCGTTTTTCCCGAAGGGGAACCCCGCGCCGTGGTGCAAATCGTGCATGGAATGTGCGAATACTTTGGCAGATACGAGGCGTATGCCCAAACGCTTGCCGACGCCGGCATTCTTGTCGTCGGGCACGACCACCTCGGCCACGGCAACAGCGCCCCCAGCGCCAAAGATCTGGGCTTTACCGCTAAGGGCGGCGGAGCCGACTTTTTGGTGGAGGATGTCTTTGCGCTGACCGAAAAGGTGAAGGAGGACTATCCCGATACGCCGGTCATCCTGTTTGGGCACAGCATGGGTTCCTTTATCGTCCGCGAGGTGCTGGCGCGCCACGGGGACGCCTATCGCGCCGCCATTATTTGCGGCACCGGAGGACCCGAAGCGCCCGCCGGAGCAGGGAAGGTCATGGCAAAAACCATCATGGCGGTTTCGGGAGAGCGTCACCGCTCCAAACTGCTCAAAAACATTGCTTTTGCCGGTTACTACAAAAAGGTGGGCAAGGATGAGCCGGTCAACTCCTGGCTCTCGCACGACAAAACGGTGGTGGAAAAATACAATCAGGACCCGTTCTGCACCTATGTCTTTACGGTGCGCGCCTATCACGATCTCTTTACGCTGGTGGCGTGGGCAAACGATAAAAACTGGGCGGAAAAACTGCCCAAAGACCTGCCTTGCTATGTCACGGCAGGCGAGGAAGACCCCGTGGGCGCCTTTGGAAAAGGACCGCGCACGGTTGCCGATCGCATGGTCAAAGCCGGCATGACCAATGTCACTTTGCGGATGTGGCCGGATATGCGGCACGAGATCCTTAATGAGGTCGGGAAAGAAGCCGTTTGGCAGGAGATGAACGAATGGATCTTTGCACAGTTGAAGAACTGAAAGGCACGACCGGGCGCATTTTGAGCGTGGATTTCGGCGATACGCGCACGGGTTTGGCACTCTCCGATCCCTCGCGCTTTCTTGCCTCGGGCATTGGAACCATCAGCCCCGGCGGCATTGAGAAAACAGCGGCGGCAGTTGCCGCCGTTGCCGTTGAAAAGGGAGCCCGCGCCATTGTGGTGGGACTGCCACGCAACATGGACGGGAGCGAAGGGTTCCGCGCCGCGCGTTGCCGGGAGTTTGCCGGGCTGGTTGCCGCGCGCTTGCCGGAAGTTCCGGTCGCCATGATGGACGAGCGCCTGACCACCGTTTCGGCGACCCGCTACCTCAACGAAACCAACACCCGCGGCAAAGACCGCAAAGGCGTCATCGACACGCTCTCGGCGCAAATCATTCTGCAAAACGCGCTCGACCGCCTGAAACATTTGCAGTGATCGGGAAAGAAGATTCAACCAGTCAAATGAAATCCGGGCAGTTTTGAAACCTTATTCGTCCGGCAAAGTTTTTTGGCTCGCTTTTTTCAAAAAAGCGAGAGAAAGGAGGGAAAGCCCATGGCAACGGCAAGAGTGCCGCGCATTGCGCGCCGGATCTTTCGCGTGTTTCTGCTGGCGCTGATCTTAGGCGTCAACGGCATCATTTTTTGGCGGTTTTGCTCGGCGGGCATTCCCAAAACGGTCAAGTATCTCCAACCGAACGCAGTCCTGGCAAGCGCCTACGCCGAGGCGGACGGCGATCTGACCGCTTTCCGGCAGGAGCAGGCGTCCATTACCCGAGGCGCCAAAAACTACGGCTACTTTTCGGTGGTACAATGCACCTTTTTCCCCGAGGCGGGGCAGGTGCAACTGGTCTTCCGCTACAACAAAAGCACCTTAAAGCATCTTGCCGAGGACAAAGGGCTGCAAACGGTTCCCGAAAAAAGCGGAACGCATTTTGTCGTGTCGCTGCTGCGGACCACCGACCTGACGCCCGAAAACAAAGAGGACAACCTGGACCCGGCAACGCTTGCCGAAACCAGATACTACGCCTCGGCGGACCCGGTGCGGGAGGAAACCTCGCTTTACACCTATTTCCGCTACACCTTTGACGGCGTTTGGCTACAAGAGGATACCGACGGCGTTTTTGCGGATGTTTTCTGGATCGGTGACCTGGCTTATGAAGACCCGCCCGCCTACGGAACGCTTTGCATTTGGGATTCGGAGTCCCAAAACATTCCGGTCAAGCTGACGAGTGCCGATAAAAAAGCCCTGCAAAACTGGCAAGAATAACAAATGAAAAGAAAAGCCCGCCGAACCGGATGCTCCGGTTCGGGGGGGTTTTGTTTTT
>CAMOHW010000012.1 GCA_946615525.1 uncultured Clostridia bacterium
TGCAAGTCAAAAAAGGGATTTTTTTGAAAAAAAGAGACAAAAAAAGAAAAAGAAAAAGCAAAAAAACATTGCAAAAATTGCCAAAAGGTGCTAAAATAAAATTGAGCGGAGAAGTTGAATGAAAAATCCGCAAATTCTACACGGCAAAGGGGGAAAACGGGATGGCAAACCAAAAATTGACTGCGACTTATGAAGGGCTGGACAAGATCGTAAAAATCATTCTTCAACTCTTTTTCGGATGGGTGATCGGTGGTGTTTACCGCATCATTCGCTATACCGAAACAAAGAACATTGTAACGCTGGTTGTCGGCATTATCTGCCTGCTTCCGGGTCCGGATGCTGTTGCATGGGTCGTTGACATCGTTACCGAGGCGGCATACAACCGCATCAACATTCTGGCAGACTGAATGTATCAAAAAAAGACCCGTTCCAGTGGGAACGGGTCTTTTTTCTATCATTTCAAAAATGAGCAAAAGATCAAAAGGACGATCAAAAATGCGAAATTGAACGCTGAAAACAGACCGATATAATAGCCCTTTTTGTTTGGGTTGTGGCGAATGTATTGGCGAAAAGTAATCAAACTGGCAAGCGAGGCGACCAGCGTTCCGGTCCCGCCAATATTGACGCCGCGCAGCAAACTGCGGTAGTCACCGGTAAAACGCGAAAGCAGAATTGCCGACGGCACATTGCTGATGACCTGGCAGGAAAGCGCACTGAAAATGAGCGTGTTCTTTTGCAAAAGGGTATCCAACAGGCGATGGACTGCTTCGATACGCGAAAGGTTGCCTGCAAAAATAAAAAAGCAGAAAAAAGTAAACAAAAGTCCGTAATCCACTTGTCCAAGCGCCTTCCGGTCGGCGAAAAACAGTACCGCGGGAATGACGCAAAGCCCGATCCAATAGGGGATCACGCGGAACACAATGACAATGGAGAGCGCAAACAGTGCAAGATATAACACGGTTTTGGGCACCGGCAATTTTTCAGCTGGCGGGGTTTGCAGAGCAATGGGTTTGCGCGGGAGCAAGAAACAACAACCGATGATCAAGGCGATCGAAAGCAAAAACGGCGGAAACATGATGCCGAAAAATTCGCCGTCCGGAATGTTGAAGTAGGAGTAAAGGTAAAGATTTTGCGGATTTCCGAACGGGGTAAGCATACCGCCCAGGTTTGCCGCAATGTTTTGCAGAATGAACACCGGAGCCATATAGCGCTCTGTTCCGGTGCTGGAAAGCACAAAATAGCCCAGCGGCAAAAAGGTCAAAAGTGCCATGTCGTTTGCAATGAGCATTGATCCGAGAAAGGTAATGCAGACCAGCGCAATGGCGGCAAGTCGCAAATTCCCGGTCAGTGCCACCATTTTTTCGGCAAGCAGGGAGAAGAAGCGGATGTTTTTCAAGGCGCAAACCACCGCCAATACGCAAAACAAACAGGTCAGCGTTTTCCAGTCAAAATAGGCGGCGTATTCCGCGTCCGGCGGGACGAGGAAGGATGTCACAACGGCAAGCACAAAAGCAATGCTCAAAACGGGGTTCCGTCGGGGGAATCCCAAAATCACCGAGCGGATCTTCTTCGCGCGTAAAGATGTTGTTTCGGACATAGGGGGTATTGAAAAACCTCACTTTTTATAGGATCTGACGCTACAAACCGACCAAATCCAAAGCGGTTTGGTCGGTTTCATCTTTTTGATTTTGAAGTTAGTCTTTGGCGTTTTGTTGTGCTTTGGCAACAAGCTGCAAAACCCGCATGATCAGTTGCAACAGTTCCAAAATGATATCGTTTACATATTGGATGTTATAGAGCTTGAACAACTCTTTCATCATTCCAATTTCTTCATCGGTCGCCATATTTTCCTGTTTCAAAATCCGGCAAGCCCGATCCTGCGCCTTTTTCTCGGTCTTCAAGGTCATCACCGACAGCACAAAGGAAACGGCATAAATGCTCAACCCTAAAATCGAGGCAATCAAAGTTGCCACACCGGAAAAATTGAAGAAGAGGATGTCAATGATAACGCCAATGGCAATAATGGGAATGAATGCCAACGGGCCAAAATACATCAAGGGGGTCAAAATCACTCTTGCCCGCATATCTTTGTCGCCTTCTTTATCCAGAATGGCAAGAGCGGATTTTTGTGCTCCCATGGCAAGGGAAGTAATGCTGTTTTTATTGGTGGTCAGTCTTCTTAAACGCACTTTTTTGAAATAGTGCGAGTAGCTGTTGCCAAACATCATGGAACCAACCACCGAAACTTTGATGTGTTGCAAACCGTGTTTGTCCAAAATCATTCTTGCCGCGTCTTTGCCCGAAAGGTTGCGGGAGTTGATTGTGCGGTTGAAGGTGAGATACTGAACGAACAACCAAATTGAGATACCCACCGAGATTGCGGCAACAATGGCGATCAGGCAACCGACAATAAAAATTGCCCATTGGAGTCCTGCCGAAACGTTTTGAAATTCTTCCATTCCTTGTAATAGTGGCATTTTTGTAATCTCCTATCTTATATCTTAATTTTTTTGCAGATGCTATCGAATCCCCATCCGTTTCTGCAATCGGACGAGATAAAAGGTAATGATGCGTGTCAGGGCAAGGTCAAAGAGGACGAATGCGGCAACGGCGCAAATATAGAGCAAAATCCAATACCAAACGCGGGGATCCCATTGCGTTCCCGGCGCAAACAAGAACCGAACGCCAAGAAAGATCAGCAATCCGGAAACATGAAGCCAAGCCAGTTTGATGACCCATGAAATTGTGAGAGGCAATCGCTCTACCAGCGCTTTGATCATGGGGTAATGCCCGAGGAACAAATAAAACAGTGCCGGCGTTTTTTGCGGCAGGAGCAAAAAAGCAAGACCGCCGGTTACCACCCAAATCATCCAGGGGTAGCCGCCGCGCATTTCAATGACCGCATAAACGCAGAAAAACGAGGCAAGCGCCGCCATAGAAATATCCAGTGTTTCAAATAAGCTTCCAAGAGCCAGTAGAACAATACCCAGAGCGGAAAGCAGGGCGGAAAGTGTCAGGCAGATCGTTTGCCGGCGTATTTTTTCGGGTCTCATCAGCAACAGGGGATCAGGTCGCCGCCCATACACTCACAGCAACAGTCGGCGCAAATCAACGAGTTGCAAATGGTGCAGGCGTTGTTAAAACCGCTCGGCTGTGCGGTGCGGTAGCCCGAGGTGTCGTATGCCTGGCGGTTGACCTGGTCGCGCGCGGTCTGGTATTCCTGGTTGTAGGGATCCATCTCGCAGGCGCGCTCAAACAGCTTTTGCGCGTCCACAAAATAGCCGCGCTTAAACAGGACGCAACCGGTCAAAAAATGCCATTCGGCATTGCGGTCTTCGGGGGCAAATGCACGCAAGCGGCGGTCGGCTTCCCGAATTTGGTTGTTGTTGATCAGGATGCGGATCTCGGCAAACTGTGCGTTTGTCTGCGTGCCCGAATGGTAGGAGCTTCCGCTTCCTGTACCGGAAAAGCCGCTTGTTTCGGCTCCGGAGGCGCGCATTTTTTGAATTTGTTCGTAAGCGGCGTTGATCTCTTTCATTTTCTCGCTTGCAAGGTCGGCAAGGTCGCTGTCGCGGTAGCGGTCAGGGTGATATTTGCGGGCAAGTTCTCGGTATGCCTGTTTTACCTCCTCGTCGGTGGCGTCGGGGCGAATGCCGAGTGTCGAATACGGATCGGTCATTGGGGTTCTCCTTCTTTTGAAATGTTGCTGGTCTGCGTCAATTTTTCGGACATTCTCGGAAGACCGACATAGAGAATATTTGCAATCAGTTCGCGCAATTCGGGTGTTGGGAAATTGTCCATCAGTTCAAATGCGCGTCGGGCGGGGATCAAGGTTGCCGAAAGCCCGGTTTGCAATGCGTTCCGGTCGGCGGGCGTCGGATCGGATCCAAACAGCCGGATGAGCGGATTGTATCTTCCTTTTTTGGCGTCCTGTTTCAAGTCATCGGCGGCATCGGCAAGGTAGATCCATCGACCGACCGAATTGCCGATCGCGGTGGCAATGCGTGCCTTGTCGCCCTCAAATCCTTCGCTGAAAATGTCGGCAAGCAATGCTCCAAACACCTCGGCAGGCGCGTCGGCGCTGGCAAGTGTTTCATCCTGCTCGATCTCATGTAGTTTGGCAAGATGCGCGTTGATTTTTTGGTAGAGCTCCGGGTAGCGTTTTTTGGCTACGCGCACGGCTTTGTGGAAGAAAATGCGACCCAACCAGGCGCGCAAACGGCGAAACCCGTGTTCGTCCTGCAAGTCGTCATCAATCTTTGCGGCAAGCAGCAAAGCGGAAGCATCGGCACAATAGGAAAGTTGAGGCGAATTCTTCACCTTCAACCGTTTGCGCCAGGGGTGAAGAAGACAACGGAACTTTTTGGTATCCGGCTTCTCTCCCGCCAGCGAGCAACGGACCGCGGCAAGAAATACAAAATCATAACTCAAAGAAAGCCGCGAGCATTGCCCCGTGCAGGATCCCATTGCTTTGCAGAGCCCGCAGTAGTAGGCACGATAGCAATCCCACTCGCAAAGGCGCAGTTGAGGAGCGTCCACACGAATATAACCAAACATACAAGTACACTCCCTTTCTGCGTTCTATCCTTATCATACCGCATTTTATGAAAAAAAGCAAGTAGAAATCTAAAAAGAGAAAAAAAGTTACAATTTTTTCTCATTTTGCCTCCAAAACGAAAGCCCGTGAGGTGTAATACAGGACAAGCCCTTTGCTTTTTTCAGCCCATGATCCTGCAAAAAGTGTCGAAAGAAAGAAAAAATATGCAGAAGCGGAAAATGCCGGTCGGAATATTTTGCTTTTTGACCGATAAAAACTCCCTTTTTTTCAAAAAATGTGAAAGTCCATCTTGCAAAATGGTAATAATTATGTTAAAATAAATATATATCTCCGAATCTATTCGGAGGGGAACGGAGGCAAGAATCGTGCTGGCATTTATGGCAAATTTGGCAACCGAAAATCGGTTTTCCTGGTTTTTCCCGGTAGCAATCGCGCTGATCGGCGTTTTTGTTGCGGAGGTTTTTTGCATTGTCTATCTTATCCGGAAGGTGCTTGCCGCAAAAAAAGCCGGAGAGCAGGAGAAAAATGACGAGAATACCGCATTTTTTCCGATGATCCTGTCGGTTGTTTCCGGTAGTGCCGTCAGCGCTCGCGCCGGTTGGCTGATCGCGCTTGCAATTCTTGCCTTGGTTGGAGCATTTGCGCTTGCCGGGCTGATTGTTTTTTGCTATATCAAGGGCATTTTGTTTGTCCAAGCCGAACAACAACCGGTCAAAAAGCTCAATGTGTTTGACGCACTTTCTCCCGCCAAAGAAAAGCCCGAATCCCAAAAAGGAAAATCCGATCCCCAAAAGGATCTTCATTCCGCCATGTTTGCTTTTGACGACGCGGACGAGCATCTGCCCGGAGAACCAAAGGTGATCCCGGCCGTTGCCTACGCACAGGAGCCGCTGGAGCAGGCAGGATACGAAAAAGAGGAAGATGAGGACGAGGATCTGACGGATGGTCTCTCCGCGCTGGATCCCGACTCTGAAGAGGACGAAGAAACCGAAACGGTCGACGCATCTGATGACCCCAACCTCTTTACCGGAAACGAGCGCGTGGTGGGTTACGATCCCGCAACCGATTGCAATATTATCGAGCGCTATCGCAAATCTTTTGAATCCAAACTGATCCAATCCGAGCCGCAGATCAAACGGTATTACAGTGGTCTTAAAAACGCGCTCCTCTCCTATAAGGGCACCAAATCGCGTTTGAGCTGGACGGCAGACAGCTTCCACAACGGACGCGCGCAACTTGCAAAAATCAATGTCAAGACCCGCATTCTGGAGGTTTACTTTGCCATTGATCCTGCATCCTTGGATGGAACGCTCTATCGCGGACAAGATGTTGGTGCGCTCCGCAAATATTCTGAGACTCCGTTCCGCTATAAAATCCGCACCGACCGCAAATATAGATGGGCGCTGGAACTTGTCCAACGCGTCAGCGAGGAACACGGCCTGGTTCCCATTGATATTGAACCGGTGGATTATGAAAGCCAATATCCGTTTGACACAATGGACAACCTGGTTAAGCGTAAGCTGGTCAAGGTGACCACCCGACTGGAAAAAGTGGCAAACGAGTTTGAATATGACGACACTGCCGAACTGGAAGAAGAGGAGCAGGAGAAACCCGAAGAGCGGTCCCAAGAGTTTGCTCAAACGAATTGGGAGCTCGACCGCGACCGGGAGGCAGACACCGATTTTTCCGACGAGGATGAGGACGAGCCCGAGGCAATTCCGGCAGTGGTGCAAACCGAACCGGCAAAACCAACCTGGGGTGACCAGATCTCTTTGATGGATCAAGTGCCCGACGCCTTCTTTGAAGAGCAACAGGCAGGCGCAGAGTTTGCTCCCAGAAAAGGCAGAAAGGTGGATCCCGACCTGGCACAGGTAGATGTTGCCCTTTTGGATCTGCATTTTAACGATGGAGATACCGTTACCCTGAATGTTCTCAAACGCCGCGGTCTGGTCTTTTCGGACGCGCAGCGTCTCAAAGTGCGCGCATCCGGCAAAATGACGCGCCAGTTGACCATTGTTGCCAATCAGTTCACCTATGATGCCATCAGCGCCATCAACGAGGCCGGCGGCACCGCACAGTTTTTGAGATAAGGAAAAAGGAGGAAAGATGAGATGAAAAACAAAACTCGTTTGACACTCCTTTTGATGCTTGCTGTTGCGCTGCTTCTCGGCGTTTTGGCGGCAGTCCCGTTTGTCGCGTCTGCGGACGGGGAAGTTACGCTGACCGTTTATATAGTAGATGAAAGCGGTAACCAGATAGCAAATTACGGCGAAATTACCCCGGCAGGAGTTGTCGAAAACGCATCTACCGTTTCCTATTCTGCGGTGCCGGGAACCACTATTACTTTAACGATGGTCCCAAATGGCAATTATACCTTCGTTGCATGGACAGATGATCCTATCTACGGAGATAATCTCGGAAACGGGGACCTCTCCGTTACCCTTGCTTCCAATACCACTCGATATGCCGTTTTTGAACCGACGGAATATAGAATCTATTATGTCGGCGCAAAAAATGAAACAACCCCACCGGATGCTGTAAAAGTACACTATGGAACGGATTTGGAGTTTCACCCGGAATATTTAAAAACCATGAGTTTGAAATCCACGCGAAAATACGGAGAAGAAGTAACCGTTTCCCCGGTGACTGCAAAAACGGACGGCGGAGATCTAACGCACACTTTTGATGGTTGGAAAGCTTATACTGCCACCGGTGTTGAGATCGAACTGGAAAACAATGATACGATCAAAGCCGAAACAAACTGTGATGTCTATCTTGTTCCGCAGTGGACGCCGATCCGGGTAGATGTTACCAGAATTGACCTTATCGGCACACCGGAGGATGTTCAGGAAACCGCACTTGGAAGCAATACCGCCCAATTCAATTATGGTGCAACCGTTTCGGGTGAGGATTTCGACAATCAAGATTATGATGGATATGATTTTACCGGCTCTTCCTCGATAGTGGTTGATTTGGATACAACAACCAATATTGTTTATTGTTATTATACTCCGCATCTTTTTGAAATCACCTTTTACGTGAATGCTCCTGACGACAAGGAGATCACCACGCCGGAAAAACTGACCGTTTTCTATCGCGGCACAACTCCTTCTATTACCCCATTGCAATGCAAGGGTTACCGTTTTTGCGGATATGTTGATGCAGTTGGAGATCTTTGCTTTAACGCAGACGGAACCCCGACCGACAAGATTGCAACATGGACTGCTTTGAGCAATATCACCCTGTATGCGCAATGGGAAAAATTGTCCCCTGCGAACACTCCGGCCTGGACGATCGATTATGCGAATGAAGCGCTGAAAGACATTGTCCCCGGAGACTACCAGATCACCTGCGGGGAGGATGTTCAAACCGTTACCGTATCCGAGGGGGAAACCCTTTCGATCGTCAGCTTCCTTGGTAAAACGATCCAGGTGGTTCGTCTTGGTGTAGATGGTGAGACTGCAGATAGCGTCCCGCAAACGATCGCGTTTTCGGATCGCCCTTCTGCGGTAGAGTTCAAATGTACCCTGAAAACGGAAACCAAACGGACGCGTGAGCTGCTGGTTGAAGTTCCCGGCGGAACCGAGGGGCTTTACGAGGTCGCCTATACCACTCCCGATCAGGACATTCCCGAAAACTGGACGACCGACCTGCTTTTGAAGGATTTGAAACCCGGTGTCACATATACCATTTATCTCCGCGTTCGCGCAACCGATGCGGCACCGCACGGAGTTACGGCAGAACCGCAAACCTTTGAGTTTTCGCACCTGGTGGATCTCAAACCGCTGTTCATCATTTTGGTATGCCTGCTTGCTTTGCAGCTTTTGGCGCTTGCCTTCCTGCTCATTGGGCGTCGCCGTGCCGGATTGAACGCCGTTGCCGCACCGCTTGCGGCGTTGCTTGCCGTTAAACTGATCCCCGCAGGGCTCTTCCCATGGATCATCATTCTAACTGTTGCAGTCGTTGCCTTGCAGGTCGTTCTGGTTGTTCTGGCACTTCAATCCAGTATCGTTTGGAAGAAGCGTCCCGGTGGCAAGAAAAACTCCGAAGAAAAAGTCGATCGCTTGTCCGATACCGCCGAGTTTACTCTTTTTGGTGAGAAGAGAACCGAGACGGATCAACCGGCACAAAAAGACGATAAGGAAGATGAAAACAACTAAAAAACGCGCACCGTAACCGCGCGAAAAGAAAGCCACTCTGCTGTTATGCAGAGTGGCTTTTGCATTGTATTCAAAATATCATTCGCTTTTCTTTGCTTTTTTGGATTCGATCAATTCTTCCAAAAGCGGGAAGGCCACTTCCAAAATCAGTTCAATTCCCAAAAGAATCAAATGCACGGTCGCGTGGTGATGGGTTGGATTCAGGATCATCATAGCCGAAAGAACAATGACAACGATTGATTCAATGATATCAACAGAAGCCAGAATATTCTTCCGAATGTTTACCAGTGCCTCAATCATTTCGCGTCCTTCGCGAATGATCGCCCAAACGCCCCAAATCACGCAAATTTTTGTCAGGTCGTCGTAGGAAAGGAACATCAAAACCGCAAGGACGAATTGGATGACCGATTCGGCAAGCTCGGCATACTGCCGGCGAATGATGCGGAAAGCCATTTCTTCCAGCGCATAAGCCAAAATAACACCACCCACCAGAAAAGCCAAGCCGGCGGACATGACGCTTTTATAAAAAATGAAAATCAAAATACCGGCAAGGATGTAAAGTGCAGTTTTGGTCCATTTCAAATACTTTGGCATAGTCAAAATCTCCTTTTTTATGAAAATGCGGAAAAAGCTACCCCATAAAACGCACTGCGTCCTATGGGGTAAGTTTTTTAGTCGGTCACAAAGGGCAACAGCGCCATGTTGCGCGCACGCTTGATGGCGGTGTTCAGCTCGCGCTGATGAACGGCGCAGGTTCCGGAAACACGGCGGGGCAGAATCTTGCCGCGCTCGCTGATGAACTTGCGGAGTTTTGCAGTATCTTTGTAATCAATGAACTGCACTTTGTCAGCGCAGAAAATGCAAACCTTTTTTCTTCTGCGGTTGATAGCCGGGCGAGCCGGACGAACAACCGTTTCAGGTGCTTTTGTATCCATGGTTCAAAAATCTCCTTATCAAATTGTGGGCAAATCTGCCATTAGAAGGGCAGATCTTCGTCCGCTTTCACTTCCTCAAACTTTGGGGTTTGGTTGGGTTGAGCGGTGGAGTAAGAGGGCGCGGCAAAGGAATCCGATGCGAATTGAGAAGCAACGCCTCCGTCATTTTTTCCGTCAACGAACATAACTTCGTCGGCAATGATGTCGGTGGCATAGCGTTTTTGTCCTTGCTGATCGGTCCAGGAGCGATTCTGGATCGAGCCGACAACGCAAATTGCGGAACCCTTTTTGAAATAGCGGGAAACGAACTCGGCCTGGCCTCTCCAAGCAGTAACATTAAAGAAGTCTGCAACCGATTGTGCGGGGGCGCTGGAGTCGTTGGATTTGGGTTGGAATCTGCGGTTGACAGCGATGGAGAAAGAAACCACCGCAATTCCACTGTTGGTCTGTTTGAGTTCAGGGTCAGCGGTAAGACGTCCGCCGAGGATGACTTTGTTCAGATTCAGATTGGACATTTTTATGCCTCCTTTTCTTTCTTGACCAAATTAAGCTTCAGTCGTTTCGGTCGCGGGGTTTTCTTCGGCTGCAGGAGCGGCTTCTTCGGCAGGAGCGGCTTCTTCAGCGGGTGCAGCTTCTTCAGCGGCAGCAGGAGCTTCCTCTGCAGGAGCGGCAAAAGTTACGGTAGCAGCGTCGTATTCCAGTTTGATGGTCATGGAACGAATGACAGTTTCGTCAATGTTCATCAAACGCTGGAGTTCGGTGGGGAACTCGCCGTTGTTCTTGAATGTAACAACGGTGTAGTAACCCTCGTTCATATCCTCAATGGGATATGCAAGGCGGCGCTTGCCCCATTCATCAATCCGAATCACCTCCGCGTTGGCGGCGATCAGACCGGTGAACTTGTTTACTGTGGCCTTTGCGGCTTCTTCGCCGTTTGCAAGGGACACAACAAACATACTCTCGTAAGAATTGTTTACCTTTTCCATTTTTTTACCTCCCTATGGACTTTTCGGTCGTGCTTGAAAATTTGCACGACAGAGAGACGGGTCAATTTGCCCGTGTCAATATGGAATTATACCATGTTTTGGGCGGTCTGTCAAGCATTTGGAAAAATATTTTCGCGTTTTTTCAAAAAAAGAGGCAATATTCTTGCAAAAATCCCTTCCATTTGTTATAATAGCCATAGAAATGGTTGCCGAAAGGAGAAGGAATATGCGTTTCACGCGGTTTGGCATATTGCTTTTGCTGTTCCTCTTTTTGTTTTCGGGTTGTCGTCCGACCGCGGAAAAACCGCTTTCGCTGATCTTTTTGGATGTGGGACAGGGGAACGCGACTCTTTTGCAAACACCAAAGGGAAATATTTTGGTGGATTGCGGACCCGAGAACGCGCAGGAAACGCTCTGCCGTAAACTGCAAGCGCGCGGGATCCGATCCATCAAAGCCATAATCCTCACGCACCCGGACGAAGACCATATCGGCGGCGCCGATTTGATCTTGGAGCGGTTTTCGGTAGAGCAGGTCCTCTATAACGGAGCCACCGAGGAAAACGAAAGCTTTTTGCGTTTTCAAAAGACTGCGAAGCAACAGAATATTCCCATGGAGGCATTGGACCGGGATGACGAAGTTCTTTTCGGAGCGCTGAAAATCACCGTTTTCTGCCCCATCGACCGCACCGCGGAACAAACGGGTAATCAGGGCAGCTTGGTTTTTCGGGTGGAGTATCAAACGGTGTCGGCTCTTTTTATGGGGGATGCCGAGGAGAGCGTTGAGGAAGAGTTATTGCAAACCTATGGTGCTTCCGGTCTTGCGGCAACCGTTTTGCAGGTGGGGCACCACGGCTCGGCAACTTCGAGCAGTCCGGAGTTTTTGGCGGCGGTTTCTCCAACCTATGCGGTCATTTCCTGCGGAGCGAAAAACCGATACGGTCACCCGGACGGCAGAGTTTTAGAGCGTTTGAAAGCAGTGAATGCCACCGTACTGCGCACCGATCTGGAGGGCGATATTGTGCTTCAATGGAACGGCGAATCTTTAAAAGACAAGATTAGGATAAAAGGAAACAGAACATGAAAGAATTGAGAGTTTTCATCACCGGCGGCTCGCGCGGGATCGGCGCG
>CAMOHW010000013.1 GCA_946615525.1 uncultured Clostridia bacterium
GTCCGCCGTTCGCGGCGCATACGCGCAGGGCGGCATTCACCGTTTTGGAGGCGTCCAGGTTGCTTGCTCCGGGCATTCCGCCGGGCAGAATGACGGCTTCGGGCGCCGGATCACGGAAAAGCTCTTCGGGCAGGTCAACGCCAACGCGGATGCCGTGCGAACCGACTACAAAATCCGAACCGCCAACTCCAAGAGTGGTTACTTCTACGCCGCCGCGGCGCAGAATGTCCAGCGGCAGGAGCGCTTCAATTTCTTCAAATCCGTTTGCCAAAAACAAATAGACCATGTTGTGGAGGACCATACCTTTCTTTTTTGGTGTTTTTTGCCGTTTTTTGCATATACGGGGTGCAAAATAGGGGAAATACATCAAAGCAAAAACCCCGACCGGGAGGGACGGGGTTTTTGAAAAAATCAAACGATCAACGGGCGAATCAATCCTCGTCTGCTTCCGCTTCCTCTTCTTCTTCGCCGCCAAAATCCGGGATCACACCGGCAATATCGACTCCGGCAGGGGAGATGATGATGGTATTGCGGTGGGTTTTGGTCATTTCGCCGCCGATCACATAGGCAACGCCGGCAAGGAAGTCGATCAGGCGGAACGCCTGGTCTTTTTCCAGATTGCTGATGTCCAAAAGGACGATAGAACCCTCTTTGAGCAAATCGGCGATCGGAACGGCGTCCGCGTTGGAATGGGCTACCATAATCTTCAACGAGACCTTTTCGGTAGCTGCGGGGCGAATGGTGGGATTCTTGCGGTCATCGGAATCAATGGCGGCAAGGCCCTTGGCAACATCGGGATTGTCAAACTCCTGCTCGGTTTCGTAGTAATCGGTTTCCTCAATTTCGTCAACAGGATCGTCAATGGGGTCGGTTCCCCGAATAAAGCGTTTGAGCAGGTTCATAAACTTTCTCCTTTTTTGTCGATTTGTTCTGTTTGCTCCGGCTCCCGGAACAGGGATCTGCCAACGCGCACCATTGTTGCGCCTTCCTCAATGGCAACCGGAAAACTTTCGGACATTCCCATAGAAAAGATGGGTCTATCTATATTATGAAGTGTTTTTTGCCAAATGTCAAGACCTTGGCGAAAAGTTTCACGGAAAAATTTTCGTGCGTCCTCCGGATCTTCGGTCTGCGGCGCCATGGTCATAAAACCGCGCAGGCGCAGGTGGGGCAAAGCGGCAATGGCGGCGCAAAGGGCGGGGGCGTCCTCGGGCAGAACGCCGCTTTTGCTTGGCTCTCTGCCGCTGTTGATCTCGCAAAGAACATCCATGCAAAGATTGTGCTTTGCCGCCTGACGGTCAATTTCTTTTGCCAGCGACTCGCTATCCACCGAATGAATCAGCGATACTTTGTCGATGATATATTTGACCTTGTTGGATTGCAGTTTGCCAATGAAATGGAAGGTAACGCCTTCGCGGCGAATGGTCTCCCAGTGTTCCAGCAGTTGTTGCACGCGGTTTTCGCCAATGTTTTTAACGCCAAGCGGACCGGTCAGGTAGTCAATGTGGGCGGCGTCGGTATATTTAACGGCGGCAACCAGCAGCGGCTCGGGGGTTCCGCTTTTCTTGCAGGCGGCTTCCATCTTGCGGCGAACGGCGGCAAGATTTTGGTCCATATAGGAAAGATCCATCAGTCATTTCCTCCTTCCAGGAGCAGTGGGATGACTTTTTCGGCGGCGACCGCCCGGACATAGGGCTTTGCCGAAAACCAGGTCAACTGGCGTTTCGCGTAGTGACGGGTAGCATTTTTCAGCGTTTCAACGGCGCTTTGCAGGTCGCAGACCCCGTGCAGATAGGGCAAGATCTCCTTATAGCCGATCGCCTGGGCGGCGGTGGAGTTCGTTTGAAAAACGCCGCGGCGATCCAGCGCTTCGGTTTCTTCCAGGAGCCCGTCTGCCATCATTTGATCCACCCGTGCGTCAATGCGGCGGTAGAGCTCCTCCCGCGGGCGATCCAAAAGGATCACGCGGGCGTCGTAGCGGCATTCGCCGGTTTTGGTTTGTTGGTCCCATTCGCTTTTCGGCATACCGGTCAGACGGTAGATCTCAATGGCGCGCGCCACCCGCCGGACGTTGTTGGGGTGAACGGCGGCGGCACTTGCGGGATCAATCTTTGCAAGTTCGCGGTGCAAATGATCGTTGCCCTTCTCGGCCGCCTCGGCGAGCAGGGAAGCGCGCAAATCGGCATCCGAGACCGTTTGCGCCGGCAGACCGCCGAACAGAAAACGATCCAGATACAGTCCCGTTCCGCCGCAAAAGATCGGCAGTTTGCCACGCGCGGCGATCTTGCGGACGGCATTTTCGGCGTCGGCAAGGTAGGAAGCCACCGAATAGGGCGTTTCGGGATCGGCAATGTCGATCAAATGGTGGGGGATCTCGGCGCGCTCGGCAGGGGTGGGCTTTGCCGTTGCAATATCCATGCCGCGATAGACCTGCATGGAATCGCAGGAAACGATCTCGCCCCCCAGGGCGCGGGCAAGCTCCAGCGCGGCGGCGCTCTTGCCGGAAGCCGTTGCGCCAACCAGGGCAATCAACTTGATTTTTTCCATCCCGTCCCCTCCTTTTTGCCTCAATTTTCTGCTTTTATTATATCGCAAACCTTCAAAAAAGTCAAGGGAGATTTCCAAAAGATGAAAATACTGCTTCTTTGCGACCGCATGGAATCGGGGGGTGCCGAAACGCATATAGAAACGCTTGCGCGCGGATTGCTCCGAAACGGGCATACGGTGGGGTTGTTCTCCTACGGCGGCAGGATTGCCGACCGTTTGGCGAGGGAGGGCGTTCTTTGCCGCACCGTTGCGCCCGTGGGGAGAAATGCGTTCGCTTTTTTGGCGGCAAAGCGTATTTTGGCGGAACAGATCCGGAAAAACGGCTATGAGATCCTGCACGCCCACACGCGCATGATGGCATTGCTTTCCAATCAAATTTGCCGCCCGTATATGCAAAAATCGCCAAAATTGCCGGCAAATGCGGTCACAGCGCACGCTTTTTTTCGCTCTGACGGTGTCTATCGGCTTTTCAGCCGTTGGGGCGAGGAAACCATTGCCGTTTCCGAGGACCTGCGCGCGTATCTGATCGACCGGTATCGTCTGCCTGCCGAGCGCGTTACCGTTATTCCCAACGGAATTGACGCCGTCCGCTTTTGCCCGGCGCCAATCAAGGACGAGCCAACAGAAAACAACGGGGAAAGCCCCGCCGAGGTTTTGTTTGTCAGCCGACTGGAACCCGATTGCTCGCTGGGCGCGGAACTGCTTTGCCGGGCGGCGGAGCGTTTTTTGGAGGAACCGGCGGCAATTTTGCCGTTCCATATAACCATTGCCGGAAACGGAAGCCGGTTTGAGGCGATCGGCACGCTTGCCGCAAGGGTCAATCTGCGCGCCGGCAGAGAGGTGGTGCGAATGGTGCGGCCGCAGGGAGAGGAGGACCTGATCGTGCTTTACCGACGCGCCCGTCTTTTTGTGGGGGTGTCACGGGCGGCAATGGAGGCGTCTTTTTGCGGATGCGCCGTTCTTCTTTGCGGCAATGAGGGGTATGGCGGCATTCTTTCGCCCGACCGGTTGGAACTTGCCGCCGGCAATTTTACCTGCCGGGGAATGCCCCGCGCAAACGAGAATGTGTTTGCCAAAGAAGTTGCTTTTTGGCTCAATCATCCGCACCTGTGCGCCGCAAACGCGCAAAAAACGAGCGCGTGGATGCGCAAAAACTTTTCGGCAGACCAAGCTTTGCAGGCGACCGAAACAATTTACCGCCGGTTGCTCTGGCGCCGGGGGAAGGGGGAGTATCCAACATGAAACCGCGTAAAAGCAGGAGGCCGCGCATTCTGATCGGGGGCTATGCCGGGTGCGGCAATTTGGGGGATGACGCCGCGTTATCCGGCATTTTGGAAGGGCTGTTCCGCGCCGGAGGGTTGCCGCAGGAAATTATGGTGCTTTCGGGGGATCCGCGGCGGGATCAAAAGCGGTTCGGAGTGCGTTGCGCGGGCAGAAAAAATCCGTTTTTGGTGGTGCTTGCCCTTTTGCGGGCGGATGTTTTTATTTTGGGTGGGGGAACGCTGTTGCAAATGCGCACCGGAAAGCGCTCGCCGCTGTATTATCTGCTCCTGTTGCGCCTGGCGCGGCTTTTCGGCTGCCGGACATTCCTTTTGGGCGGGTTGGATGAATTATTTGATACCCGTATCTGCAAAATTGCCCAAAAAGAGCTTGCAAAATGCTCCGGACTTTTGTTGCGGGACGAATATTCGCAGCGCCGGGCACAAGAAATGAACTTGCAGGAAAAGATCCTCTCTGCGGGAGCCGATCCGGCCTTTCTTTTGCCTTTGCCGTCGCCTTTGCGCGCGGCGTTTTTGACGGATCGCCTGGTGGGGGACCTGAAAAAGCCGTTTCTTTGTATTTGCCCCTGCGGAGGGGTAACGACCGGCGGCATTTCGGAACTGTTGCGATCTTCTTTTTCCGGCTTTTTCCCGGTGTATCTGCTCTGCGATCCTGCGCGGGATACCTTTCCTGCGCGGCGGTTGCAAAGGGAGTTTGGGGGCGTTCTGTATGCCCCGCGGGATGCCGGAGAGGCAATGGCGCTTTTTTCCGCGGCGCAGCTGGTGGTTTCCTGCCGCCTTCATCCGCTCATCCTTTCGGTGCGGGTGGGCGCGCGGTGCGTCTGCTTTTCGGGCGGAGACCCCAAACTGGCGGCATTTTGCCAAAGCGCCGGCATTTTGCTCTTTGGGGCAGAGCAGGGCAGCGTTATTTTGCCGCCTGCCGCCGCTTTTCTCTCGCGCCCGGTGAGTGATTCGACCGTTTTTTGTCAAATGGCGGCAAAAGACCTTGCAATTCTTTGCGAAATGGTTTATAATGGAACCAAAGAGACCCCCTCGGCAACAAAACGGGGGAAGGGGAGGAAGTTCCATGAAAAACGCGCAGTTGGCGGATCTGCTCCGCCCAACCACCATTGACGATATTGTCGGGCAGGATCACCTGTTTGGCAAAAAGGGCGTGATCCGCCGGATGCTGGAAAGCGGGCGCATGACCAATATGATCTTTTTCGGCCCTCCGGGGACCGGAAAAACCACGGCGGCAACCATTCTGGCAAACGCCTCGGGCATGGTATTCCGCAAGCTCAACGCCACAACCGCCTCGCTTTCGGATGTCAAAGCGATCGTGGAGGAGACCGGAAATCTGTTTGGCGCGGGCGGGATTTTGCTCTATCTGGACGAGATCCAGTATTTCAACCGCCGCCAACAGCAATCGCTTCTCGAATATGTGGAGGACGGGCGCATCACGCTGATCGCCTCCACTGCCGACAACCCCTACTATGTTCTTTACAACGCGCTGCTCTCCCGTGCCTCGGTGTTCGAGTTCAAATCGGTCGGTCCGGAGTCAATGCTCCCGGTCCTCGACCGCGCAAAAACCTACCTTGACCGCGAGACGGGGCAGAAAAAAACGATCTCCCCCGACGTTGCGCGCAAAATTGCGGCGCTTGCCGCAGGAGATGTGCGCCACGCGATCATCCTGTTTGAAAACGCCTACTATGCCGCCGAACAGGAGATCACGCTTGCCGATGTGGAAAGTTTCCACTCCGGCGTGATGGGGCGCTCGGACGATACGCATTATGATCTGCTTTCCTGCCTGCAAAAGTCGGTGCGGGGGTCGGATCCCGACGCGGCGGTCTTTTATCTTGCCAAATTGCTCTCGCAAGGCGAGCTGATCTCCGCCTGCCGCCGGTTGCAGGTCATGGCGAACGAGGATATCGGACTTGCCTATCCTATGGCGGCGGTGGTTACGCACGCCTGCTGTGAAACGGCGCTCCGCCTGGGAATGCCCGAGGCGCAAATCCCGCTTGCCAACGCCACTGTTCTGCTTGCCACGGCGCCAAAATCCAACTCGGCAAACCGGGCCATCGAGGCGGCAATGGCAGATGTGAACGCAGGGCTGGGGGTAGAGATCCCAACCTATCTGCAAAGTCCGTTCTACAAAGGGTATCAGTATCCCCATGATTTTCCCGACCATTATGTTGCCCAACGGTATTTGCCGCTGGATATTCCGGAAGACCGTCAATACTACAAGTTCGGCGAAAACAAGACCGAACAAGCCGCCGCCGAATACTGGAAAAAGATCAAGGGATAACATTCACGGCGGTTCAAAGGTGTGGCGCACATGGTGCGCCACACCTTTTTTGTGTTTTTTAAGGCGGCGCGGGAGCAGGTTTTTCGGGAAATGTTTTGCATTTGGCAAGCACTTTTCCAAAAAGTTCCGGATTTGTCGAAAAAAAGCGGCAAGATCCGATACAATTCATAGAAAAAAGTATTGACAAATTGATTATAGAATGGTATCATATAATATGTATAATTATCCCAGAAGGGGAAGCGGGATAAAGGACGCAACTCCCCAAAAAACAAAAAGCGAGGTAACGTTATGAAGCTGTTGAAAAAGATTCTGGTTGTCATTCTTTCCGTGGCAATGATCTTCTCGGCGTTTCCGACTGCGGCGTTTGCCGTGACCGATCCGGAAAGATATCCGAATCCGGAAACGATCGAAACACCACGGTATGACCTGGATTGGTCCGGATTGGTGGAAAAAGGGACGATCACCATAACCCTGTCCGCCGATGCGATCTCGGATATTTTGGGTTCTCTCGGAAATACCGACGAGCTCAAAGAGAGGTTGCTGTCTCTCGTTCAAATGGAGGGCAATCTGATCACGCTGGGCGACATTCTGGAAATCGTGCCGTTTGAAAGTGTTTTGGCGATCATCATCGGCGAAGATCACAGAGGTCTTGGCAGACTGATCGCTAATCTGGGCGGCGTAGATGTCATTCGCGATATGATCGACGAGGAAAGAGTCATCGCCTCTGCCATTGGCGGCGACGAGAAGGAAGACTTTTTGGCAATCATTCAGGAAGCCATCATCGGCGGCGATCTGGACGGCGTGGAAGAAGCCATCAACGCAAACGCCGTGCTTCAGCTGGATCTGACGATCAATTTCGAGAAGCTTTACGAATACATCGATTTCAGCAAGATCAAAGAGAAATTTGCCGCGCTTTCCTTCGAGGAAAAGCGTGACATCTTTACCGACTTTGACGGCTTTTTGAACGCCCTCATTGCCGGCATCAGTGCGGGAACGCTGAAAAAGAACGATAATACCACCCCGCTGACGCTGGGCGATCTTTTGAGCGTTACCGACGAAAACGCCGCGGCGGTGGGCAAGGTCGTTAAAGCGCTGATCGAGCTGGATACCGCTTTCCTTGCCGATGTTCTTGCCGACGTCGTCAATGCCGGCTACGACATTCCGGGCGAGGCATACGAAGTGGACGTTGACCGGGTAAAGGATCTTCTTTCCGATCCCGCAAACACCGCGTTCAAAAACTCCATCATCAACCGGATCATCAACCCCGAAGATCCCAGCAAGCCGATCATTACCGACGCCGGTATGGAGGCGTTGGCCGAACTGCTGGCAAGCGGCGTTGAAATCACCTCCGCGGACCTGGAATTCATTCTCGGCGACGAGGACTATCTGGATCTTGACGCTATTATCGCTTCGGCAAAAGATCCGGCAACCACCTTTTTGACCGAGGACGGTATTCTTGCCGTTCTGGAAGCAACCGGGTTCAACCCCACCGCCGAGCAGATCCTCGCGGTCTTCAACGGTCATCCGGAATATTATGACGAAAACCTTTTGAAATCGGCCATCACCAACGCGGGTATTCTGCGTTTGTTTGAACTCAGCGGCGCCGATCCCTCGGTAGAGGACGCGCTTGCCGTCTTCATGGAGAGCCCCGAATACTATGACGCGGACGCCGTAAAAGGTGCCATTACCGAAGCCGGATTTGCCAAATTGCTGGAAGTTACCGGCTTTGCCCCCACAATGACCGATGTGTTGGATGTGTTTGCGGAAAGTTCTGCCTACTATGATGAGGTCGCTCTCCGCGACGCCATTACCAACGACGGTCTTGCACGCCTGGTGGAGATCCTCGATCTTCCTATGGTTGACGTGATCGACGTCTTCGAGGAAGACGACGCATACTATGATCTGGATGCCGTAAAAGCATCCTTTACCACCGCCGGCGCAATGCGACTCTATCAACTGGGCGGCATGAACCCGACAAGAGAAGATGTGATCCAGGTCCTGGAAGAGGATCTGGACGGCTCGCTGGGCTATTATAACCAGACGGCATTGAGAAACGCGATCACCGAGGCAGGTACCTCGCGCCTGGTGGAAAAATTCGTTTCCTTTAGCAATATTTCGCAGGTCATCAGCGAACATGACGGAACAACGCACAACTACTATGACGCGGACGCCGTTCGCAACGCCATCACCGAGGCGGGGCAGGATCGCTTGATCGAAAAGTTCTTCACCGCAACTCCCGATCAGGTCATTCAGGTCTTCTATCAGGATCTTGACGGCTCGCTTGGTTATTATGATCTTGACGCGCTCAAAGCCGCCGTTACCGAGGAAGGCAAGATCCGTCTGATCGAAGCCAGCGGCTTCAATCCCACGGTCGAGCAGGTCATGGCGGTGCTTTCCGAAAGCACAGATTATTATGATCTCGAAATCGTAAAATCCGCCATTACCAACGACGGTAAGGTGGCGTTGTATCAAGCCTACGGCACGCTGCCCACCATGGAGCAGATCAGCACCCTTCTGGCGAACGACACCTATTATGATTCCACCGCCCTTTACGCTCTTTTGAACAGCGCGATCACCGCTGCGGGCAAAACGGCGCTGGTGCAACACCTGTTGGAAGACAACCGCCTGACCATCACCACCTCGGTGTTGGAATCCTTCATGGCGGATTCGGCAAACTACAACCTTGCCAACCTGGCGGACGCCGTCCTGCGCGCGCTAGATGATGATGGCGTAACCGTAGAACTTGCCGACGTTGCCGACATCGACGCCGCCGCACTTCTGGCGGATGACGAGATCGGTCCTTTCCTGCGCGGCAAGTTTGGCGATTACATTGCCCGCTTTGGTCTGGACGAAGTGCTGGATATTGTAAACAGCGAAGAAGTCGGCGGAGCCGAGCAGTTCCTTTCCTCCAATATTTACAACTATAACAGCTTGATCGACCTGGCGCTTTCCACAAGCTCCGGTACCTATTTGTATATTGATGTGACCTCGCTCGTTGACCTTTTGCTGGACGGCGATTTTGCCGGCAACCTGGCTTCTGTTTTGAAAGACGGCGAGTCCTTCCAAACCATTCTTGCCGACGGCGAAGTCATCTCGATGGAAAATGTGATGAGCAAGATCGTCGGAAGCGGAAACCCGCTGGATACCTACATTGATTTTGAAAAGATCTTCCAGCTTTTGACCACCTCCGAGAACGGCTCCTATATCATGGGTCGCCTTTTGGAACAGGTGGATCCCGGTGTGCTCTCCGAGGAGCTTGCCGACGATATGGGCACCATCGTAAAAGCGTTGGATGACGAGCAATATACCGGACTCATTATGCTGTCGCTCAACTGCGGCGTAACGCAAATCGAAAAGCTCTATCTTGCCGGTTATGAGATCGCCGCGCGCAACGCCTACGATATGCTTGCCTTCAACTTTGACGCGATCGTTGCCGCACTTTGGGAGATCCTGCCCAAGTTTGAAGAGATCGGCGCAGATGATTTTGACGGCACCCTTTCCGCCTTCAATTTCAAAATCAGCTACGATCCGACCGGTGCCGACATTACCGACCCGAGCGATAACAAATACAAGGATATTGACATCATCCTTAAAGTCGAGGGCAACCTGGATAACATCCGCCGCGTTGCCAAGGTGTTGGATAAACACATTCAGATGGAGAAGGTGAACAACAAGTTCTACCTGACCATCAATGTTCCCAATTTTGTAACCGATGTTTACCGCTACTTCCTGGAAGAAGGAAACAGCGAAGCGCTTGCAAACCTGCGTCAAAAACTGCTCGCACTGGAAGGCATGACCGGCAGCCAGATCGCTCAGGCACTTTCGGAAATGACCTTCTCCGAGATCATTGACGGTTTGCGCGAGTTTGATCTTTGCGGCGTTTACGAGCGCATTGTCAACACCGGGGAAGTAAAATCTCTGTTGCAAAAGCTGGAAGACTATGCCAACCTGCACATTGATCTGAACAACATTTCCACGCTGGACAATATGCTGGCGCATTTCCGCCGCGACGATCTTTCCACCATCGAGGATCTGATCGATCAGGTTTCCGAAAAATGGGGCGGCGACCTGCAAAGCGCTTTGGAAAAGGTTGCAAAAGTCGTTGACACCAACGCATACGCACAACAGCTCCTTGAAAAAGCAAGAAGCGTTCCCGGATTCGGAAAGTTCTTCCAGGATGTTACCGCACAGCAGATCCTGGAGGATTACGAGGGAATGAACCCGGTAGAGGCCATGGTCACCTACGCTACGGTTCAGCTCAAAAAAGATCTCAAAGGCAAGTTCTATTCCGAAAAGACCGCCGCCGAGATCTATCAGGACGGCTTGACCTATGCGGAAAATCATCTTTCCGGCGCATGGACCCGGTTCTGCCATCTGTTGCTCCACCTGTTTGACCCGGACTATGAGCCCACCGATGAAAAAGAGCAAAAGATCTTCTCGATGATCCCGCAAAGTTTGATCGCCAAACTGCGCAACTCCGGTCTTCCCACCTACTACAAGGGCAACGGAACCTTTGCCGCGACCAAGGATACGGGAGAGTTGATTCTGGAAGACCTCTCCGATCAGTTGATGGAGTTGATCTCCAAATTTGTAACAATGAACGATGAGCTGCGCGCTTACGCGATCTCGCTCATGCCGGTCGGATTCTTCTTCTTTGCTTATAACATCACCATCAATTTTGAAGAACTGTATCAAGTTGACTTCTACGCCAAGGACGGCAGCAAGTGGTTTACCACCTATCTGCCCGAAGGAATTGACCCTGAAATCGTTCATTTGCCCCAGGTAGACGGATTCAAGTCGTTTGACTGGAGAGACGAGCCGGGAAGCACCGGTTCCAAAGTCGCATCCATCACCCAGGATCAAAAACTGTATCCCTACTATTTGGAATACTTTACCGTCGATTACGAATATGAGGACGCACTCATTGGAACCGAGGAGGTTCTGGACGGCGATCCTCTTGCCAATGTGCCCGCCGATCCCGAACTGCCCGATCATATCCACAACTGGGCGCTCCGCTACTATGTGGATGATGTTGAGATCGACGCTTCCACCTATGTCGTCACCGAGGATGTGACCATTACCCTCAAATACATCCAACTGACCGATACGGTGACCTGGAAGAACGGCGACGAGATCATTTACGCCGAGGAAGTTGTATTTGGCGAAACCCCGGTCTATGATACCGCCACCTACGGCACGCCCGAAAAAGAAGCAACCGCACAATATACCTATACCTTTACCGGATGGACTCCGGAGATCGACGCCGTCACCGGAGCGGTGACCTATACCGCAACCTTCTCAGAGACGGTCAATGTCTATGAGATCACCTGGAAGAATGAAGACGGCAGTATCATTGATGTAACAAATGTTGCCTATGGCGATCTGCCCGCCCACGCCGATCCCGAAAAGGCAAACACCGCTCAATACACCTACACCTTCACCGGATGGACTCCGGATGTTGCAGATGTAACCG
>CAMOHW010000014.1 GCA_946615525.1 uncultured Clostridia bacterium
GGGAGAATTCACCATGGCAAGCGAACAGGCATCCAGACAGGGCAGGGGACTTTCGCTCTCTGCGGCGCGTTCTGACGCCGTTTGCGGCGCGATTGGCTCCATAGCCGGCACAACGGGCGGGCGGAAGGCGTTGCGGTGCCCGGAGCCGCCAAACAGCATTCTGCCAAAGGGTCCGTCGCCCGAGCGATTGGCGCCGGGTTGCAAATTGGTTCGATCAAACATTCTGTCAATCTCCTTTTCCAAAGTTCAATGAGCATTTTCAAAAAAAGAGGGAAATCTCCCTTGTTGCAAGGATATGCCGATGCGACAAAAATTGACAGTTTTCAAAAGCCGGCAGCAAAAAAGAGCAAACAAAAAGCACGCCCTTGCTTGCGCAAGGGCGTGCAGATTTTTTTGTTTTGCGGTCAGAGTTTGTTATTTGTTGGAAAGGCCAAGTATCAAACTCATACCGCCGTTGCTGAAGGTAATGAAGTCTGCCGTACTCAATTGAGTGAGGAATCCAGACTCATTAGCGCCAACATACTGGAAGGAAGAGGCGGTGGGCATGAAATACATACCGGAGACGAGTGTTTCTTCCAGATTAAGGATCACGGTTCCGGTTGCGATCAGTTCCACGCCGCCCCAGGCAGCGTTCTTCGTTCTGATCAGCGAGTCTTCTGTTCTGTCCAGAACATAGGATCTACCGTCTTTCTCGATCGTGCAGTATCCTTGCGGCAGCGGGCTTTCCAATGCCGAGGCATTGTTGCCGTTGCTCATGGAAAGACAAATCAGGTTCAGGCAGTTTTCTCTGCTACCCACATTCTTCAGTGTCGTCTTTGTACCGCCGGTATATCCATCTACAAAGGCATTTGAGCCGGCCTTGATCGTCGGGATCATACCGGTTGCGGCCATGCTGTAGAACCACATTTCGTTACCCGTTACATAGTTTTCGACAACCGAGTCGGTAACCGTCAGTTTCGGCACACGGGAATTGTAATATTTTGCCGGGTCTGCGGCCTGGTCCGGTTTGACGTGTTGCAGGATGAACAGCGGGCCGCCGGCGTTCCGCAGGTAGCCGTTATCAAAGGTCATTTCGCATCCGCCCCAAAGGAAGGCAGCATCCTGATAGGAAGCGGTCACCTTGGCATAGTTTGCGGTCGCCTTGACATTGTCTTCCAGGAGATAACCAATGAAGCATCTGTTGATGCTGAGGTTGTTCGACTCGAGATTGCAGTCAGCGGCTTTGAGGAAGATGAATCCGCCTGCGTTGACCGCCTTGGGGTCTTTGCAATCCTTATCATTCTCTGCGCACATGACCCATTGCTCGGTATTGGCGTTTCCTACCACGTTCAGGTTGTTGAAGGAATAGGTAGCGCGGGTCGGGTCGTCAAGATTGGGTTTGTAAGCCCCGTCTTTGCTTCCGAAGCGGAAGAGCGATGCGTTGGAGGTATCGCCGCCGTAGTTGGAAATGATCAGGTGGTTGCCGAATTCATCGGTTTCTACCGCAACCTCGTCAAATGCCGAAACCAGCGGGATCTCCGAAGCGTCCAGCGTGTAGAAGTTGCCGTAGAAGGTAAAGTCGTTATCCGACCACCGTTCATACAGGAACATATTGCCGTTGTCGTCATGCGTTAGGCGCTTTGCGCCTTTGATGGTTCCAACTTCCGTGTCAACATCCGGCTTTCCGTCTTCGTTTTCATCTACTCCGTATGTGTAATAGACCAGATCGCGCTGGATGGTCCCGACATAGGAGTCGGGCAGGTCATCGGGGGTGATCTTGATATCTTTCTGGAAGATGATGGCTTTGGTCGCGTTGCTCATTTCAACGGAGAAGCCCTTTTCTTCGCGAATGTCTGCCCAAACGTTGGGATCTTTTGCCCAACCGCCGTTTGCGTTGGAATCAGCCGACCAGCCCTTGGAGGTCGTGTTGTCAAAGATGGCAAGATCTTTCGCGTCGTAAACGTTGTAGCCATCTACAATGGTCACGGTGATGGAACGGGTATCGGTATCGTCCCAATCGCCGGCAAATGCTCTCGGAATGACCGAGATCACATAGGTGTTTCCAATGGCATTGCTTGTAAATTGATATTTGCCCTCGGCATAGTAGGAGGTAACGATCAGGGTTTCACCGGAATAGAACTTGGTGGTCTTTTCATCGGTATCCTCTATGGTGGTCAGGGTGGCGCCGTTTTTCACTTTGATTGTGGAAACAGTGCTGTAAGAGTTCAGTTCCAGTCCTTTTTGTGCGGTATAACTGTAAACTTTCAAAAGCGGCAGGAAGTAGAAGGGGTTGTCATCGCCGACGATTCTTGCTTCGCTATCCGCGCTCTTATCCAGGAAGACCGAACTGCTTGCGTTGGAGCGACGTGTTGTTTCGCTGGAAGGCAGACTCAACGAGGTGAACTCGTAAAGTTCGGGGTCAATTTCCTTGGACACAACCGTTACGGTAAAGTTTGCGGATGCCTCTTTGTATTCGGCTTTGATGATGACATTTTCCTCCGCAGCGGTAATACCGGACACTTTATAGTTGCTGTCAAGCGTCAGTTTGGTGGAGCCGTGATAGAAGGTCAGATCTTTTACGGTCAGCGTTTTTACGGTGCCGTTATCAAAGGTCACTTCGGCGGTGATATCGCTGAAGTCTGCTTTTTCGTCAACGACTGCCGCCGGAACGCCGTCGGTGTTCAGAACCAGGGTTTGCGCTACCAGGTCTGCAACGGTAACGGTGACCGTCTTTTCAAAGGTGAGATATTTGATCGTGATGGTAATGGTTCCGGCTTCATCAGTCAAGCCCTTGAAAATGGTGCCGATGCGCGGGGTCTCGCCCAGATAGAAGGAGAGTTGGTTTGCGCTGAGAATATCCGAGGTCCCGTTGTCATAGGTAACGGTTGCGGTCAAAGCGCTGAGGTTGATGGCATCTCCGACTTTCAGGTCTTTGTTCACTTTGGAATCATCGATCTCAAAGACGGTAGGAACCAGATTTTCAACGGTAAAGGTGATCGTTCTTTCAAAGGTGAGGTATTTGACCGTGATGGTCACGGTGCCTGCCGCGCTGGTCAGGCCGTCAAAAATGGTGCCGGACAAGAGAGTCTCGCCGTTGTAGAACTTCAAACCGGTCAGGTTTACAGTATCCGAGGTATTGTTGTCATACGAAACGGTTGCTTTCAAACTACCAACGTTGAGAACGTCTCCAACTTTTACAGTTTTGGTCAGTTTGGAATCGTCAATGGTAAAGCCGTTCGCGACCAGATCCTCAACGGTAACGGTGAATGTTTTGCTTGCGCCGCGGTATTCCGCGCGAATGGTAACGGTACCAACCACCGTTGTATAGCCGGAGATCTTGTTGTTCTTCAGCGTCAGTTTTTCTTCGCCGATATAGAAAGTAAGATCTTTTGTTTCCAGTGCCTTTTCGGTGTTGCCGGCGTCATTCATGGTTGCGGTTGCGGCAAGGCCTTCAAAGTTGATGTCGCCGCCGATTTTTACGGTCGTTTCCATATCGGCAGTGTCCAGAACCAATTCGGTTGCGGACAGTTCCTCAAAAGTGAAGACTACCGTTTTTGTGTAATCCATATATTTTACAATAATGGTCACATCGCCCGCACTGGTCAAACCTGCCCAGCTGGTGCCTTCCAACGGGCCGGCTGCATCGTAGAAGGAAAGCTCACCGGCGGTCAGATTCTCGGGGCTTCCGGTATCAAATGTAACTACCGCCGTCAATCCGCTGATGTCAATCGTTTCATTGACGAGCAGGTCTGTCGTTACATTGTCAGTGTTGATCTCAAAGCTGACAGGGTGCTTTTCTTCAACGGTGACGATCAAGTCATTGAAGACTGTTTCGCCGTTGAAGGTGTATTTTACGGTAATGGTCACATTGCCTGTCGTATCGGTCAGGTCGGCAAAGGAGGTGCCTTCCAGCAGTTCTGTACCGTTGTAGAATGCAAGAGCGGTTGCGGCAAGATCGCCTGTGGTTCCGTTGTCATAGGTTACGGTTGCGCTCAAAGCGCCCACATTGATGGCGTCGCCGACTTTGACGACCGTTTTCACATCGGAAAGGTTGAGGGCAAGACTGATGGGGTTCTTTTCCAAAACGGTAAAGGTGACCGTCTTTTCAAAGGTGAGGTATTTGACCGTGATGGTCACAGTGCCTGCGGTATCGGTCAAGCCGGAAAAGTGGGTACCTTCCAGCGGCGTTGTGCCGTTGTAGAAGGCCAGAGCGGTCGCATTCAGCGTTTCGGTAGAGCCGTCGTCAAATGTAACGGTCGCTTTCAGGTTACCGACGTCAATGTTGTTCTTCACTTTTACGGCTGTTTCCAGGCCGGAAGTGTTAAGCTCAATGCTTTGCGCGACCTTTTCCTCGACGGTGAAGACGAGTGTCTTTTCAAAGGTGAGGTACTTGACCGTGATGGTCACGGTGCCTGCCGCGGTGGTTTTGCCTTCGAAGATTTGTCCTTCCAGCAGGGTATCGCCAATGTAGAAGGAAAGATCGTCGGCGTTCAGCAGTTTCTTGCTGTTGTTGTCATACTTCACGGTTGCGGTCAGACCGCCGACATTGATCTTATCCCCGACTTTAACAGTCTTGACAACATCAGTATCGTTCAAGGTGAGTTCGGTGGCTACCAGATCCTCAACGGTGAAGATGATGTTTTCTTCAAACGCGGAGCTTTTGTAGGTGTATTTGACGGTGATGGTCACGGTGCCTGCCTCATCGGTCAGGTCGTCAAAAATGGTGCCTTCCAGTTTGGTTTCGCCGTTGTAGAACGCAAGATCGCTTGCGGTCAGCACTTCGGCTTTTCCGTTATCAAATGTAACAGTCGCTTTCAATTTGTTTACGGCGATCACATCATCAATTTGAACGGTTTTGTTCACTTTGGAATCATCGATCGTGAACGCGGTGACTACCAGGTCCTCAACGGTAAAGGTCAGGGTCTTTTCAAACCCCTCGTATTTGACCGTGATCTCCACAGTCCCCGGCGCGGCGGTCAGGTTTCCAAAAGTGGTGCCGGCGAGTTTGGTTTCGCCCGCGTAGTAGGTAAGATCATTTGCGGTCAGCTCCGTGGTGCTTTCATCACTGAACGAAGCGGTTGCAGTCAGGGCGCTGACATCAATTTTGTCACCGACTTTTACAGTTGTGGTAACGCCGGAAGCGTCAATGGTAAAATCGGTGGCGGTTACTGCTTTTTCTTTGCAACTTGCAACGGTCACTGCCAGCAGCAGTGCTAGAAGCAGTGCAAAAAATAGGGTGAACTTTCTTTTCATAATAACCTCCTTGGGTTGATTACACATTTTTAAACGTTACAATACATTATCGAGCAAAATTGCTTCTGAGAAACCTCCTTTTTCCATTATTTTTTATATAATTTTAAGCGCCTCGATCACGATCATTTCCTGGATGTTGGAACCATCGGTAGAAATGATGGTAATATCGATTGCTCCGCGCCTCAAAAACGTAACGGTCATTTGTTCTTCGTCCACAATATATTTTGTGGGCTTTTCCTCGTAACTGAATGTTACTGTTTTATTACTTGCATTGTCCGGCAATACCGAACAAACAATTTTGAAGGTGTTGGGGTTGTTTGCAAGGTTGTTTTCATCGTAATCGCCTTCAACAAACTTGATTTTGAACCACTTTTTTTCCTTTTGGCTCTCCTGATCCTGCGTGGTTTGATAATACGGGATCTCTTTTCCGGAAAGATCGGCGATGGCATTGCACTCGATCTTCTTGACGAAAACTTCCATTTCGTGCGGAACATATTGAAGCCCGAAAAAGTTGACCAAGAAGATAGAGCCGATATATAAGCCGACAATGAGAATGACTACAATTTTCTTCATGTCTTAATTCTCCTTGTAAAATGTCCGGATCTTCAAAATGTAGTTTACTACCCGGAAGACCAGGAATGCGGCCGTAATGCCAAACACTTTTGCCCACACCGTGTAGGAGTTCCCCAGGGAGAGCAAAAATTCCGCTCCGAAAACGATTGCCGAAACGGCAAAGCACAAAATGGCCGAAATGTTTTCGTTGGGGTTGTTGGCCTGTTCGCTAAAGGTTGCGTATTGTTTGGTTTGCGGTTTCATAATATCCATTTCCGCGCTCCAGAACAGGTGCGCCGCAAAGACGCAGTAAACCGTTGCACCAAACAAAACCATGTTCCCGGTACTCATGGCATTTGACGGCACATAGAACGCAGAAAGACGCGCAGTGGTGATGACAATACCGATAAGGCCTACCGCCAGGTTGATGACCAGTTTGGAAAGGAGGACCGAGATAAAGGAGGAGGGTTGGACCTTATTGAGATAGGAGGTCGCGCCGTCCCGACTGTAAATGCTTGCCACCGAAATGCTGGTGGAAAGATTGATGAGCAACATGATGAACAGGGTAAACGCAATGGTCATCTGCGTTCCCAAAAACCGTGTGTCTAACACGGCGTAGATCCTGTTCAACAGTTCGATCGCAAGAGGTTGAACAATAATCAAAATGGCAAAAAGGGAAATGAAGGAACCGCCTTTGATTGCAATGATGAACTCTTTGTTGACGGCGGAGAAAAACGGGAGCATCTTTCTGTTCTTCGGAGTTCTGCTGACCGTTTTTTTGGTAAACTCAAACGGGGTGCTCGCCATTTTATAGAACAAGGGCTTTGCCACCAGGAAGCATACTGCCAAAAGACCGGCCAATACCAGGATCAATGCCGCAATGGTGAGGAAAGTTCCGTCATGGAAAATCTTGATCCCTTTGAGTCCGAGCCCCAGAGATTTGCCAATGATCAGTTGTGTAAGAGCATACATAGGTGCCAGTCCCTGCCGGAACCATTTTTGAGCGTCCTGGATATTGGCGCTGACCTTCGGCCAGTCGTTTTTCAGGTTGAAATCGGGTGGGATCTGCCCAATGACCCAGAATACGCCAATGGTTACTCCGAGCAAAAGCACACCCGCCAGAACATATTGCAAAACTTTCGTTTTTCTCAAATACTGGTAGGCATAAAGCGCAGGAATAGAGAGTAGCGCCGCGATCAGCACGGGCAACAGCGAAATGAACAGGAACAGGAACAAAAGCCAGAAATAATAATAGAAGGCAAACTCATGGTTGATCCCGTAGGCAACGAACATGGGGACCAGGAACATAAAGTTTTTGCGGATCTCATAAATGAAATACACCGCAATTTTGGAAAGAAATACGATAGACGAGCTTGCGGGGAAGGTCAACAGGACCAGATTATCTCTGGAAAGATATAACGATTTGACCAAACTCCCGGTTGCGGAGATGATCGATAGAATCAACATAAATGTGAAGATGATCCCGATGACTGCGGCGGGGAAGATCTTCATGTTGGAGTCAAACACTTTTAGAATGGCGGCGTATTTGAGCAACAAACTGCAAATAACTGTAACAACTACAAACTCAATGATAAAATACAGGACCTTGAACAAAGCTTTTTGAAAGCTCCGCACAAAGGAAAGGTCCATTTTCTCTTTGAGCTGCATGACGGTCAGCGTTTTGAGCGCGCGCCACGGGGAAACCGAAGGGCGACTCCGCTTTTTGTTTTTTTCAGCCGTCATATTACAGTTCCCCTATCGTGCCCAGGTAGAAGTTTTCCAGCCCGACGCCCGTCTTCTCGATGTCTTTGAGGTCGGACTCCACCAGGATCTTTCCGCCTTTGATGATGGCGATACGGTCGCAAAGACTTTCCACCACGTCGATCAAGTGGCTGGAGAAGAAGACGATATTACCCGCTGCCGCGTGCTTTTTCATACACTCTTTGACCTGGAAAATGCTCTCGGGATCAAGACCGGTCAGCGGCTCGTCCAAAATCCAGAGCTTGGGGTTGTGGACCAGTGCCGACATGATGGTGATTTTTTGCTTCATGCCGTGGCTGTAAGTTTTGATCTGGTTATCGAAGGATGCTTCCAGATTGAAGATGTGGACATATTCGTTGATGCGCGCCGTTCTGTCCTCTACACTGACGTCATAAAGGTCGGCAATGTAGTTTACATACTCTCTGCCGGTCAGGTTCTCGTAAAGGGCATAGTGGTCGGGCACAAATCCGGTTTGCAGTTTTGCCATGACCGGTTGTTTCTCTACATCATAGCCGCAGATCTCAATGCTGCCGGATGTGATGGTTTGAATCCCTACAATGCTTTTGATGATCGTACTCTTACCGGCGCCGTTCGGGCCCAAAAAGCCGAAGATCGTTCCGCCGTTGACCGTCAGACTTGCGTCTTTGACTGCGTAAACGCTGCTGGTCGAGTATTTTTTTGAAAAGTTCTTTAAGACCAATTTGTCTTGTGCTTCCAAATCCATAGGTTCCTCCGCGCTTCTGCCGTTCAGGGCAACTTCAAGAGCCAGCCTGTCCGCCTTGATTTTTCTTTGCCGTGCGCCGATCTCCGCATAAACATCCGCCATGCGGAAGAAGTGAATGTAAATAAACCACATTGCAAACGACAACAGGACATAAACCAAAAAGTATAAAAATTGATAAAGTGGGAAGAGTTTGAAACTGGTTTTGAACAGTTGGAACTCCCAAACATGGTTCAACCGGATGTTCTTTGCCCAGTTGCCGAGTTTTGCCGCAACAAAGTCGGTGTTCAAAAACAGGTAGTTCACATCGTTTACGTGCGCGGCGTCAATCCCCAGAATGACAATGAAGTAAACCGCAAACGCAATGAGCGAGTAGGTAAACTGTTTGAGCTTGGGGCGCCGGTAGATCTTAAAGGCGATCACCAGGATCGGCATGAAGAATGCGCAATAGTGATTGATCCAAAAGCGGATGGTGGTGTAGCTGAGCCAGTTGATGGTGTCGTAGTTCGGCATCAGAATGGCGAAGAAGGCACCCAAAACATTGATGAAGAAGGTGAAATAGAACACTTTTTCCCACTTGAAGATCAAGCAAAGGGGAATGATGAACATTGCCGTGTTGCACAGGTGCAACGGCCAGTTTGTAATATCTGCCAGCGTTTTGAAGGTAATGTCAAAGCAATAACTGTGCAGGGTGGCAAGACTGATGAACAAGAGAACATATCTCTTAACATCGTATCTTTGTTTGTAGAAAAGCAGGAAGATGAATGTCGGGATCAGGAAACCGAGATAAATGAACATCCGGTGTTCTTCGGTCAATCCTTTGATCTCCGCCATGCTGGAACCGTAGCCGTGCAGGACCTGCAAAGCGTGCGGAGGAAGGGAGATGAGGAACATACCGGCAACCGCACCAATGCCAACGAGCAGCATTTTCCAGTTGAACCTGACTTTCCAGTTGACTACATTATAGTAAATGCACTGCCCCAGGGCAAATCCGGTTTCTATTGCGTAGAGAACGCCGCGGGTTTTCAAGGCTTCCAGAGTCGCCGCCCCGTCAGCCGCCTGGATCAGAACGCCGATCCCGATCAGCGATACCAGGTAAACGGCACCCGCATAGTATTTGACGATCCCGTCCAGAACTTTGATCTTGCCTTTGAAGAACGGGTAGGTGATCAAAACGGTCAGGGCGGAGAAGTTTGCCCAGGAAAGAAGCATAGCAAATGCGGTCAGCACAGCATTTTCCTCGCCAAACGGCGAGTTGATGACCAGTGCCATTGTTCCCATAATGCAATCTTTTACATGGAGCACACTGCCTCTGAAAGACACATCTTTGAAGTCTGCTCCAAAGTATCTTGCGACAAAAAACACGAATAGCGCCAAAGCAAAGATTTTTTGCCATAGCGCAATTTTTTTACGATCCAATATATTCAAGATGTATAGACCGGCAAAACTCAATATCGCCATTGTTATGCCGATCAATAAGTAAAATTTTAGCATAATCCCATCCACTTTCTTCCTGTAAACGCCAACCATCTCGCTTACATTCTGGTGTTGCAAAACGGTAGTTGCGGCAATCATCGCCTTGAAATTCCTACCATTTTTTTATATAACAAATAAGGGAAAGTACTTACACTGCTACATTGTATCACAATCAAAGGCAAAAGTCAAGTGTAAAACGATTATTTGTAGATATTGCACAATTTGCTTGATTTTTCCCGAATGATGTCAACAAGAGTGCCAAATTGGGGAAAAAGCTCATATAACGGCGGATTGAAAACTGGTTTTTTCATTCTGCAAGCCGTTTGATCAGGGGCAAAACAGCGTCCGGAGATTCTACCCGCATCAGATCTGCGCGCACCGCGGCGGAACCGCGCAGACCGTGGGTGTACCAGGCAAGGTGTTTGCGCGCTTCGGCAATGCCGATCTTTTCGCCCTTTTCTTTTACCAGGCGCTCGGTGTGTTCCAGGGCGACCGAGATCCGTTCCGCAAGTGTGGGCGGGGTGTATGTGCGGCCTTCCAGCGCGGCGGCGATCTCGGCAAAGATCCAGGGGTTTCCCTGGGCGCCGCGCGCCACCATAACGCCGTCGCAATTCGTCTCTTTGATCATACGGAGCGCATCGTCGGCGGAAAAGATGTCGCCGTTGCCCAAAACCGGAATGGAAAGAGCTTCTTTGACGCGCGCGATCTGTTCCCAGTCGGCCGAGGGGGCATAGAATTGTTCACGCGTTCTGCCGTGAACGCAGACCAGAGCGGCGCCGGCGTCCTCCATGCGGCGGGCAAACTCCACCGCGCAAATGTGGTCGGCATCCCAGCCGATCCGCATTTTGACCGTTACCGGCAAGGATACGGCACGGGTCACCGCGCGCACGATCTCGGCGGCGCGGACAGGGTCCTTGAGGAGCGCGGAGCCCTCGCCGTTGCCAACGATCTTTGCCATCGGGCAACCCATGTTGATGTCGATGGCGGAAGGCGGGACCTCGCCCGAAGCACCACGGTATTCGCCCGATTCGATCAGGCGTGCCGCCTCGGCAAGGAAGTTCGGTTCGGAGCCGAACAGTTGAACGGCCATGGGCAGTTCCTCACGGCGGACGGCGGCAAGGGGAGCGGTGCGAACGCGATTTGGAGTGGGCTGGCGGCGGCTGATCTGCTCATAGCAAAGCGCCTTTGCCGAAACCATTTCGCTTACGGTGTATTCTGCGCCGAATCGCCGAGCCATCGAGCGGAACACATAGTCGCTCACGCCGGCAAGCGGAGCCAGGCAAATCCCGTGTTTCAGGGTGACCGGGCCGAATTTCAAAGTTCCCATACGCTTCCCCTTTCTATCAGAATGATCCTATTCTATCATAAAAGGAGCAAAAATGCAATAGATAGGGGCAAGATTCGGGAAAGCGGCAAAAATCGTTCGCCTTGTTTCTGCGCAAAAATTGCTTCTTCGGCAGGG
>CAMOHW010000015.1 GCA_946615525.1 uncultured Clostridia bacterium
ACGAAGTCCGCGGTCAGGTGGTCAAAGCGTCCATCGTTCTGACCAAGGGCACCGAACCGACAGAGGAATTGAAGAAAGAGATCCAAAATTACGTCAAAACGCATACCGCACCCTATAAATATCCGCGTATCGTAGTCTTCCGCGATGAACTGCCAAAAACCATTAGCGGAAAGATCCAGCGGAATTTGCTGTAAGCAAAATAAAAAAGAGGAAAACGAAAAAAATACAAAGAAAAGGACTTGACAAACCCGGCGAAATATGCTATACTATCAAAGCAAAAACGCCGGGGTGTGGCACAGCTTGGTAGTGCGCTTGGTTCGGGACCAAGAGGCCGCTGGTTCGAGTCCAGTCACTCCGACCAAAAAAGGAAGGGAGAGCAACGCTCTCCCTTCCTTTTTGCTTGCAATGTTTGTATTCCGAACCAGCGGGCTCTTGCCCGTCCCGAACCACTCGGGACCAAGGGGTTCACGCTCTGCAAAGGCATGGTATGCCTTTGCAGAACGATGAACCAGCGAAAAATAGGGAGCCGAAGGAGGAAGCCGGCGACCGACGCGCGGCGACCATATTTTTGCGAGGGCTTCGCTGGTTCGACCTCACGAACCAGCGGGCTCTTGTTTGCCCACGAAAGCAAAAAAGCCGGGGCGGATCGCTCCGCCCCGGTCGGTATATGCTTTTTTTGAAAATGTAATTATTCAACCCGGAAATCATTCAACAGTTGCTTTAATTTCATATCATACCGCGTTTTATTCGATGAATATTCGGTCGAATAATTTGCGGTTCCGCTCTGCACAACATGTCTGAGCAAATGTGCAGGACCTGCAGTATTATCCCAAGAATAGCCATAAATGTAGGCAAAGTCTTCCAAGCCGCCGTTGACGATGATCTCAACCAGTTCGGAAGAGTCTCTATCCTGAGCGTTGCGATATCTGAGGACCTTGTCATAAAGAGCCGGTTTGACATACTTGTTGCTGTAGTATGCCAGCGCCTCGGTAATGGTGCCAACAAACTCGCGGTTGTTCTCGGCTACCGTGCGCGGAATGCAGAATCCGGTGCGCAGGTCCAGTTTGTAGGTGTGATACTCTTCTTGTGTAACGGTTTCCTTCGGATATGGAATGATACCATACTGAAGGTCGGGAGCCAAGTTTTGAATGGCATTTGCTTCATACAAAGAGCCGGTCGAGAAAACCGCTTGCTTTTGTGTGAAAGGTCCTACAAACTCGTTGGAGCTGCCCGCAGCGTTTACAACAGTGCCGCTCTCGTTGTAAAAGTCTTTCAACTTTTCGGAAAGGGTAATGAGCTTGTCGCCGTTGGAAAGCGTTTTTAGCACAATGGTCTTGCCGTTTGCCGTCAGCTTTTCGGTAGCCATTTTGATTTCCCAGCCATACATATACGCATCAATCGTGGTAGTATTGTTGGAGCAAAGGCCATAGATCTCGGCACCACCCTCGGAGCTTTCCGATTGAACGGTGCATTTTTTAGCGTATGTGATCAAGGTATCCAGCGTCCATTTGCCGTCTTTGACCAACTGGAACAGATCCTCGGTCGGGTTTTGCGATTCGCTGCCGAACGCCTCATCCAACATGGTCTTGTTGAAATAGATGCAGGCGGAAGTGTACATATTGGTCAGCGAAAGCGGGCCCATGGCAATGTAGGTGCAACCTTGATATTGCGAAGCGTCGGTAAAGCTTCTATCCCACCATGCCGCAGTCAAATCAACGACCGGGACCTGCTTTAGCCAGTTCAGGCAGTCACCGTGTGTAGAGGAACCTGCCATTTCGTAGGTTTTGCCGGCAACCAACTGGTAAATATCGTCCTGTGTGTTTGTTTGGATAGGACCCCAGAAATCGCTCCAGCTACCGGATTTTCTGCCTGTATCCAGATCCAATTCAACGCCATAGCGGCTCTTGACCTTTTGGTTACGGGTGGCAATGGCCTCACTGATGACATTGCTTCCGTCATTGCTCTCGCCGGGGAGCCATTCTTCCTCATACCGCTCGCCTGCACGATACAGGATCGTGTAAGTCTTTTTGGAATAGTCGGCTTCCGGAAGAGGAGCAAATTCATCCTCGTCGTCATCCTCGATCACCGTGTTGCCCGAATTGCCCTTGCACGCGGCAAGGCAACCCAGCAACATGACCAGTGCCAGGAATAGAACCAACAATTTTTTCATACTGTGTTCTCCTTTGTTTCAAATACCTGATATACCGGTAACGGTTTTATTTGCTCTCGTTTTCCTTTTTCTTCATCAGCAAAGCGGAACCAAAGATTGCAACGGCGATCAGCGGAGCGCTTACAATGGCACTGCCGCAGCCCTTTTTGGTTTCTTCGATCTTCAGGTCAGACTTTTTGACTTCGTTCTTGTTCTCGTCAAAATATTTTCCGCATACGGTGCAACGATAGTGTGCTTTCATCGTATCGGTTGCGGCAACTTCTTTGAAGGTGTGCGGTTTAATGGGATCAACAATGCTGGAAAGTTCGTTTCCGAGTTCATCCACGATTTGTTCGCAGTCGGTGCACTTATAGTGACCTACCGTGCCGGCGGTTTCGCAGGTTGCAGCGGTGCCGCTGACCCAAACATAGTTGTGTTCATCGGTATCGCCGCTATCACCGGAATCGTCACTCGTGCCATTGGTCGCTTTGCCCATATTGGTCAGGTAAGGAAGTTCGCCTCTGGCTCCGCAAGTCCAAACACCGGTGTAGTCGGTGTCCGGGTTGGAGAAATCAAACCCTTCTTCATTATCGGCTGATTTGAGAGAAAGGGTTGCTCGGGGCGCCTGCCCTTGCAATTGGTTAATGGGGAGCTTGGTTGCTCCGGTTGCCGGCGTCATCTCGCCGCTGGTGCTATGGAACAAATCTACATAATAGAATTTATTTACCGTCGGGTTGGAGTTCATCGGGGATGGGTTACCTGTTGAGCCATTCTTTGCCAGCGCACCGTAAATCAGTCCGCAAGAAGCGGAGTAGGCTTTGGTTGCAGTTGCGTCTTCTGCTTCCTGGTAAACATCAACCGCAGAAATCACACGTTGAACGGTGATGGAACCTTGAGCAATACGACCAACCACAACGCCAACGTCCCAACCGCCAATGGTCTGGGCGTCTTCGCCCTCGCCGGTGGTTTCGGTATAAGCTCTAACCGAACCCTGCAACAGGCAGTCGATTGCCAATAAGCTCTGGTAGTTCATACCTCCTACCACAGCGCCAACAGTATACCGCGCCTCAACCTCAATTCCGGTCATGCTGCATTGTTGCAACATCAATGTTCCGCCGTGAACCGCACCGACAAAACCGCCGGCAGAGTCTCTGGCACCGATGTAAGCATTCCGCACATGGCAGTTGAAGGCGTTGACACCACCGTCCAGACGTCCGGCAACACCGCCAACGAATGTGCCACCGTTAAAATAGCAGTCCTCCAAGACAAAATCCTGAAGAATGGTGGTTGTGCCTCTGGAAACATAGCCGAAAAATCCAACGGCGGAAGCGGTTACATCATTGAAATACAAGCCGCTGATGGTGTGACCGTTGCCCTTGAAGGTTCCAGTAAACACCGAGAACGCGGAGGCATAGTAGTTACGACCGCCGCCGATGGGCATCCAGACATTGACATTCGCGGGGTCTGCCGCGCTCAAAGTTGCCAAATTGCCATCGTTCAGTTTGAGGTCCGCATCCAAAACGACGGTTTGACCCTGGAAACTGTATCCATCAATATATACGGAATTGTCCAGAGATTCGGTAAGACTTACATCGTAGTCAAAATACGGGTAATAGACGCCGTTGTTATCGGTATAGGATACCAAAACGCCGTCCACCGTTTCGCCTTCGGGCTTGGGATTGCGCAAACCGGACGCCGCATAATCGAACATGTGGTCGCCATCTTCACCGGATGTCTTAAATCCAAGAACAACGCTGGTGTCTTTATCATACCAAACGCCGGTATAGCAGGATTTATAAAAGTGATCTACGCCATCATAGTGGCTTGTGTAATTGGAGTAGTAGGAGTTTACGAGATAGGTAAAGCCATAAAGATCCTCCAAAGACCGGATATGGTATGCCCCATCCTCCTCGGGACCGTTCAAATACCAAGCGATATTTGCCGTGCCGTCCCATTCGTCATCAATGACAACAGTATCCGTTTCATCCGCCCAGGCGGCAAACGGAAAAGCGGCAAGCAACGAGAAGACCATTGCCAGCGCCAATAAGACTACAAGCGTTTTTTTCATTTTTTCTTCCTCCAAGAAGTTTTTCGGAATACTGCAACATATTCCAAGATAATTATAGCATTTTTTTGTTGAAATTTCTATACAAACATATTGATATAAAATATTACTATTTTGATATTTTTGCGTTTCAATTTTGATTTTTGAATCCAAATTCAAAGATTGCAAAAACACGCTTTTTCACTATGGAATCCAATCTTGACAAATACGCCGGAATGTGTTATACTGTATAGGATTGGCACACTTTGGAAAGGAGCGCGGATATGGCAAAAATCAGCTGGAAAGGAAGCACCCTGCTCTCCCCGGTTCCCCCGGCTCTGGTGACCTGCGCCCATGGCGAGGAGATCAACATCATTACCATTGCCTGGACCGGGATTTTGAACAGTCAACCGCCCAAAACCTATATCTCGGTGCGCCCCACGCGCCACTCCTACCAAATGATTATGGAATCCCGCGAGTTTGCCATCAACCTGACGCCGAAAACCCTTGTCCGCGCCGCCGACTGGTGCGGCATTCACACCGGCGCAAAGGTAGATAAGTTTGCCCGTTGCCATCTGACGCCCGAACCGGCAAGTCAAATTGCCGCCCCGCTGATCGCCGAATGTCCCCTGGCGCTGGAATGCCGCGTGACCGACATTCTTCCGCTTGGTTCCCATACCATGTTTGTGGCCGACATTGTTGCCGTGGATGCCGACGAATCGCTTTTGGACGCAGACGGCAAACTGTGCATTGACCGCGCAAACCTTGTGGCGTATGCCCACGGCGATTATTACGAGCTGGGACGACGGCTTGGCAAATTCGGTTTTTCGGTTGCCAAAAAGAAAAAACCGGCAAAAAAGTCCTGAACGAAAGGAGCTTTTACAATGCTTTTGTATAATTCCCTCTCCCACCAAAAGGAAGAGTTCATTCCCAACGAGGCAGGCAAGGTCAGTATGTACACCTGCGGCCCCACCGTTTACCACTTTGCACATATCGGAAACCTGCGCACCTACCTGATGGAAGATATTTTGGACCGCTACCTGCGCTACTCCGGCTATGACGTGACCCGCGTGATGAACATTACCGACGTAGGACACCTGACCTCGGACGCCGACACCGGCGAGGACAAAATGCTCAAAGGCGCCAAGCGCGAGCACAAAACGGTCATGGAGATCGCCCGGTTTTACACCGACCGCTTTTTTGAGGATTGCGAAAAACTCCGCATCCGCCGCCCGGAGGTCGTCAAACCGGCAACCGAGTGCATTGACGAGTTTATCCATGTAATTGAGGTGCTCCTGGAAAAGGGCTACGCCTATCTTGCCGGTGGAAACATCTATTTTGACACCTCTAAACTCGACCAGTATTACGTCTTTCACAATTTTGAAGAGGAAGACCTTGCCGTCGGCGTCCGCGAAGGGGTGGAAGAGGACGGCAACAAACGCAACAAAGCCGACTTTGTGCTTTGGTTCACCAAATCCAAGTTTGACGACCAGGAACTCAAATGGGATAGCCCCTGGGGCGTTGGATACCCCGGCTGGCATATTGAATGCTCCTGCATCAGCATGAAGTATCTCGGCGAGCGCCTGGATATTCACTGCGGCGGCATTGACAACGCTTTCCCCCACCACACCAACGAAATCGCCCAATCCGAGGCGTATCTGGGGCATAAATGGTGCAATTACTGGTTCCATGTGCTCCACCTGAACACCACCTCGGGCAAAATGAGCAAGTCCAGCGGCGAATTTTTGACCCTTTCGCTCCTGGAAGAAAAAGGATACTCCCCCTTGGTCTATCGCTTTTTCTGCCTGCAATCGCATTACCGCAAATCGTTGGTCTTCTCCTACGAGAACCTGGACAACGCCAAAACCGCCTACGAAAAGCTGATTTCTAAAATTGCACAGATCCCGGACGAGGGAACGATCGACCAAGCCGTATTGGACGAGCAAAAAGCGGCATTCCGGAAGGCCTTGGACAACGATTTGAACACCTCGCTTGCCGTGACCGCCGTTTATGATGTACTCAAACTGCAAACCAACGGTGCCACCAAACGCGCTCTGCTTGCCGATTTTGACCAGGTTTTGCAGCTGGGTCTTTTGGAAGGCAAAAAAGAGGAAAAAGATTCCGCCGGGGACAATGATTTGACCCGCGAGATTTTGGAGAAAATAGAAGCGCGTCGCGCCGCCAAAGCCGCAAAGAACTACGCCGAGGCAGACCGCATTCGCGCCGAACTCGCCGCGCGCGGGATCACATTGATTGACACAAAGGACGGAACCACTTTCCGTATGGAATCGAAATGACACCGAAAATGCGAAAAATCTGGAATGGTTTTTGGCAGTTCATCGCCTACTCGCTGGTCGGCTTGGCAACGGCGTTTGTCGCCTACGGCACGCGCTGGGCAATTTTGAACATCTATGCCAAAATCTACGGCCTGGATCTGCAATCCACCGACCTTGCCATGGTTGGCGGAAGTTCGGTTTTGCGCTCGATCGCGCAAACCATTGGCTGGACCACCGGGCTTCTCTTCTCCTTTATGCCCTACAAGATCCTTGTTTTTCGCAACAAGCAATGGGGCTGGAAACCGATCGGGCGACAATTTCTGCGATTTTTCATCTCTCGCATTTTGTGTTACTTTTTGGAACTGTTCCTTGCCGTTGGTCTTCCGGTGGCAATGCAGGCGGGCGGATACAAAGCATTTTGGCTGTTCGGCGAAGGCGGCATTCATATGACGGCAGACAATTTGACCATTGTCATTTCGGTCCTGGTCGTTACCGCCATCAACTACCCCATCGGAAAACTGCTTGTTTTCGGGAAAAAAGCACCGGAAAACGCCGAAAAACCTGCACCGTCCGATAGCGAAGGCGAAAAATTGCCCGACGAAGAATAGCGCAAAACAATAAAAAATCCCTTGTCGAAAGACAAGGAATTTTTTTGTTTTATAGTTTCCAAACTCTGCCAACGCTTTTGTATTTGGCAGGCGCCAGGACGTTGTTGGGTAGTTTTTCCCAATCGTCGGTGCCAACAATTTGGGCAATGGCGGCAAGATTTTCCGGCGTATCCACAATATTGGGGATCAGCGGAGTGCGGAACGTGTGCGGGATGCCGCTGTTTTTCAACCACAGGGCATTTTGAAGGATGCGCTCGTTGGAAACACCGGTCCATTTTTTGTGTTCTTCGGGATCGGCAAGTTTGAGGTCCATGTAAACAAATTCGCACTTGGAAATCACCTTCTGAAAGGTCCCGGCGTCGGCAAAACCAGAGGTTTCAATGGCGCGGTCCACCCTGCCCTCCAAATGGTCAAGAAGTTCGCAGGCAAAGTCGGCTTGCAAAAGGGGTTCACCGCCCGAAAGCGTTACTCCGCCGCCCGAGGAGGAAAGCAGGTCGCACCCGCGCAAAAGGCGCCGGGCAAGGTCGGCGGCTTCCCACTCCTCGCCTTTGACGGTGACCAGATTCTTTGGGCAAATATGCAAGCACCGCCCAAAGGGTTGACATTCAGGGTGCGTGGAGGGCCTTTTGCAAAGTCCGCATTCCAGGCACCCGTTTTGTTTGATGTAGAGTTCCGGTTTGGGGTCCAGCCCCTCGGGGTTATGGCACCAGGCGCAACGCAAAGGGCAACCCTTGAAAAAAACGGTGGTGCGAATGCCGGCGCCGTCATTCAGGGCAAACTCCTTAATGTCAAAAATAATACCTTTCATGTGTTTTCCCCCCTTTCTTTCCTTTTATATTATTATATCACAAATTTGAAGAATCGCAAGGTATTTCTCATATTTTCAAAGCAAAAAAAACCGGGGCGGATTGCTCCGCCCCGGGAAAGAGTTGTTTTTTTCAGGAAACGATGATTACGACTTGGTAAATGACCATGCAGTCAGCGTAATGGTACCGCTGGATGTGTTGGTACTACTCTTTACAATAAAGTGATACGTGTAGTTTGCCAAATCGCTTGCCGTTACCGTAATGCTACCCGATTTGCCGCTGGTGGTGGTAACCGCGTTGCTGTTGTTGGCACACTTGACGAGAGTGGCCGTGGTGGTCTTACCGGAAGTAGAAACCGCATACGTATAGGTTCCCGGGCCGCTGAGCTTCATCTGCTCGGTCAGTTCAATGGAGTAGCCCCATCTATTGGAAGCGGACTTGGAGGTGTTGAAATCAACCTTGAACTGTCCGCCCGAGATATAACCAAGGCAGTTGTAAGAGGTGTAACGCGACCAAGAACGGATAGGACCTGCAACGTAGTCAGCGCCGCCGGTGTAGTTTGCCGTTTTCGCAGCCGGAATGGAAACATGTGCCGGCGTATCGGTGCTGTCGTAGGCAAAGTTGATGGTCATGCCCGAAATAGCAGAACCCGTGCCTTCACTATTGGCACCAATGTAATTTGAGCCGATCTTCATACTGGAACTATCATTGTTGGGACCAATGCGGTGACCGCCAATGTAAAGGTTGGTAAAGTTGAAGATATAGCCGGTGGAACCGCTTTCCATTGCGTTATTCTGGCTGGAGTAGGTGCCGGCAGTAAAGCTCTTTTTGGAGCCCGTGGTGTAGCGGGTAACCATGTTCTTAATGTTGAAGGTCTTGGTTTCCGAGCCGTTGCTGCCGTTATCACCAAAGATGAGCGGCGTCTTGACGCAGTCAAGCGCGTCAAGGCCGGTGATATTAACGGTCATAGCGCCGGAGTTATCCTGGTGGACATTGATGAGGTTATCGTCAGCGCGGAAGATGTAAATATTCTCCAACGTTGCCTGGCAGGAATACTGCGGGTAAACAGCTGCGCAGGTGGTACCAATGGTAATGTTCTCGTAGCTTGTGCCGCTGCCGGAACCGCCGGTCATGACCAGCGCGTTATCACCACAGTAAACGAACGAGTTTTTCACCTCGTGGTTGCCCGTAACCATAAAGCCGTCGGTGGACATTTCGGTAGAAAGAAGTTTCACATGGTTGATTTGCGTGCCGCTTGACTGACAGATCCAAACGTTGTAGTTGCGGCTATCCAGCACTTTTATATCGTCCATGTAGAAGCTGTAACCGTAATTGATGACGGTTCCTTCCCACGCTTCAACCGTGTTGGTCGCGCCGGTATCAAAGTTATACACGTCAACCGTGGTATATTTTTGGGTGGGGCTGGAAGCGGTATAATCCGAGAACGGATCCAGAATAGCACCGCGGCCGTAAATGTGCGTGTTGTGGGCCTGGTGGTTGGCATCTACACGGACATTGAGAATGCGCTTTTTCAGGATTGCGCCGGGGGCAAGATAAACTTTGACATTATGGTTGTTGATCACCATGTATTCGTTGCTGTTGCCCGCATAGGTGACCAGGTTGGGCTGGTCAGCCGGAAGGGTGATTTGGTTATCGCCCTCTACGTAAACCACATTGGTTGCACCCTTGGTGGGAACATCGTATTCCATGTGATCCGGGAAGACAGCAAGCGCGGTCTTGTAGTCGTCATCCAAAATGACTACGAAATACTCATGCTGGCTTACGGTAACCGAAATGGTACCGGTGGAAGCGTCAAAGCTGGAAGCAAAGCCCTTGGAAGTAGGAGCTACAACATAGCTTGTAAACTTCTTGTTGACTTTGATGTTCACCGTTACGGCTTCAAACTCATAAGCAAATTCGCAGAACCGGCGGTTGGAGTCCATAACACCCAGCGAACGGCTTGTGGAAGTTACGTCATACTGCGAATAAGACGCGCACTCGTTGTAAACGACCAAATTCTTGGTTGTGGAGCCCTGGGTAACCGAAACGGTGTAAAGGCCGTCGCGGTCAATGGAGTTGGGATATTCGGGATAGGTTTGCAGAAGACCAAAGTGTGCGCCGTTTACCAGAATATCTGAGCCGACTTCGTTATACTTGCTAATAACGGTGGAAATAAACGCGGGAACCGAGCCGCCCTTATCCTGGATGCCCTTTGCCACCGTGTAGATGGAGCGTTTTTCATACAGCGGGCTGTTGGAATAGGTGTAATTGTTGCCGCTGGTATTGACATAAGCTTTGGCTACCAGCGTGGTGCCGTATTCTTCTTCCGGCATGCCGGTCAAAACAACGGTAAAGTAGTAGTAATTGCTATTGTAGGTCAACCCTGCGGCGGTAACCGAGGTATCCGGCATCAGATTGGCTGCCGGAACTTTTCTTACGCCGGTGGTGTTATATGCCAGGGTTTGGTTGCTTGCCAGCATGGTTTGCGGAAGAAGCAAGAATCCAAAGTTGGCGCCGGTGCCGGTGGTAAGCGTGTAAGCGCTCTTTTTCACGCGGCCGATAAAACGGATGCCCTGGGTGCCCGTGGTGCGGATCTGCGCACCCAGGACCTCCAGTGTCGGCTCATCAGCCGACACCGGGAAGATCGCAAATGTGCTGATGAGCATCAGCAACGCGAGGAACAGGCTTAAAAATCTCATTTTTCTCATTTCTTCTATTCCTCCTTAAGTATAAATGCCGTTCCAACCGGAATCCCAGCCGGTGTCGTTGTCCGAAGCGGTCAAAAGATCGACACAATCAACCGGGAAAACCAGGATTTCAGGAGTTTGATACTTTTTCAATTCGTTCATCATTGCATCTTTCTCCTTCCTTATTAATTAAATACAGTGCTGTAGGTGGCAATGCCCATATCGCCAAGGTTTGTGCCGACATATGGAATTGCAACCAAAGCTTGTGCCCGGCGGGCATCTGTATTCAGGTTGTAAACAACTGCGTTCACCGTGTAGGTGTTATCACCGTTGTCCTTATACTTGGTAGCGCTTACTTTC
>CAMOHW010000016.1 GCA_946615525.1 uncultured Clostridia bacterium
TTCTTTATCATCGGTGTTTTTCAGGCAGCCACGATTTTGATGATCTGCGCGATCGTATCGCTTGCCCTTGCGGTCGTCATGGTGATCATCGAGCGTAAACGCATGAAAAAAGTTGAAGGGGGAGAGGGGCTTGCCGAGTGGAAAAAACGCTCGGAAGAAGCCGAAAAGGAAGCGTTTGAGGCATTACAGGTTCCTCAAAATGCCATTTCTATGGATCTGTTGACCACCACCTACCTCATCAAAAACAGTGCTGCTCGGAACACTACCTATACGGCGTTCAACTTTTGCGCATGGATCGAAAACAAGTGCTTGTGTCTTGCCGATGTGGAAAATGTGGTTGCCATTCCGCTGGATCAGATCAAAGGGATCTCTGAACTTCCGGCAAAAGTTGGTTTCTATTTTTGGAACAAACCAGAGTCACCCCAATCCGAGGCATACAGGCAGTATCACATCCGCAGAACATTTTTTGGAGCGTATTCCGTCAAAGGAGTCCGCGCGGCGCATATCCGCGGGGATTTTGGGGAATATGAACTCTTAATCCCACCCTATGAATTGGAACCCTTTTTGCAGCTGACCGGCAAAACGGTTGGCGCGGAAGAAAAAAGCGCCGGTTGAAGCCCGTGCGGTCAAATGGAGGCATTATGAGAAAATCGGATATTGTAAGACTTGTTTTTATTGGTATTTTAACGATCGCCGCCATCATTTGTTGCGTCGCGGCACTTTCCATTCGGTTTGATCTGGAAGAAACCGGAGAGACTGTTGAGGGAGCCGAGGCGGTCGGCTTTGCGTTCGCGGCGGCCTTCGGCTTTTTGATCGTCGTTTTGTTCGCTTTCGGCGGTATGATCGCCGCAGCCGTTTCTGTTTTGCTGTGCGCTTTCGGTCTTCGTTCACCGGTCGGCTGGATGAAAATTACCTTTTTGGTGCTGATGATCGTTGATATTGCGCTCATTCTGACAACTGCCATTGGAACGTTTGCGGGGCTTTGATGCCAAAGACGGCAAATGTGAGTTTCTATCGTCGATTCATGCGCGCTGTCCCGCTCCAGTATGGCGCAGTCATTCTCTTTGCCGTGATCTATGCGGCGGTGAATGAGATCTTCGTTTTCCCCAATCAATTTGCCCCTGCAGGGGTCATGGGGCTTGCCACACTGGTACAGGAACGGTTTCAGTTGAATGTGGGATATCTTTTTTTACTGGTCAATCTACCGCTTTTGGCAATCGCGTTTTTTGTCATTCAGCAAAAATTCGCCATTCGGACGCTGCTTTTTGTCCTGTCCAGTTCTGCATCTTTTTTGATGTTGCGCGCATTCGGTATTGAAAAAATCGTTTTTCAAGCCACCGATACCGGCGGAAGATTGCTTGCCGCCATTGCCGCGGGATTTTTTAACGGATTGATCTATATCGTTCTTGTCTGGAACAATGCCTGTACGGGAGGGACCGATATTGTTGCCGCGCTGATCAACCATAAACGCCCCGAGATCAATGTTGTTTGGTTGATTTTTGGATTGAACGCGGTTGTGGTTGTGCTTTCCTTTTTTGTTTACAAAAACTCCTATCAGCCGGTCCTGCTTTGCATTGCTTATATTTTTGTGTTTTCGCGCGTCAGTGATGCCGTTTTCAAAAACTCGCGCAGCGCCATTAAGTTTGAGGTGGTTACCACACATCCGGATGAGATCGCGCAGGAACTTTTTGCAACGATGCGGCACGGTTGCACCGCTATGCAGGTGCGCGGAGAATATACGCATACCGACCGCTTTATGCTGATCTGCGTCATCAATCGCCGTGAGATCGCCGATTTTGAGCGCATCATTTGCAAATATGAGGGCACCTTTGCCTATTTTTCGGGGGTCAGCCGCATTTTCGGCTCGTTCAACCGGTTTGGCAAAGGCCTTCAAAAAGTTGACGCAGGCAAAATGAAATAAAAAAAGAAGCGCCGGAGCGCTTCTTTTTTTATTCACTTGTTGCGCTTTCTTTGCAACGGATGATCACCGTGTCAGCAATGCCGCTCATTTCTTTTTGAACGGCATCCCATTCTTCGGCCGTTCCGGCAAAGACGATCTCTTTCAAATAGATACAATCCCAAAAAGCATAATTTCCTATGCGGGTAATGCCGGAAGGCAGATAGATCGTTTGACAGGTCCCGTTTCCCAACAGCGCGTTTTCGGCAATTTCCACTACCTGTTCACCTTCAAAGACCTCCGGAACAACAATTGTGGCGTCGATACAAGCTCCCGGATTCAAAAACATACAGGTCCCGTTGCCGTTGGATTGAAACTGCAAATGACTGGAGGGCTTCCACGCGCCGCACTTTACACATTCAATGCCGCCGTTATAGTCATGCGACTCGCGGGGAATTGATATCTCGGGGATCGATACGTGCTCTGCGTTAAATTTTTGATGGCATTTTAAACATTCAAAGTATCCAACCGTTCCATCCGCGTTGCAAGTCGCCGGAACTGCTTGGTGCCATTCACTCAAGGTGTGCGCTTTGGGCGTAACCGTTTGCGCAATGATCGTCACGCCGCAAACCGGGCAATGTTTGCCCTCGGTCAGCCCGGTTGTGGTGCAGGTCGCCGGGATCGCCGGGTCAATTTCTTCTTCGTGGGGAATTACGGGTATGGTAAGGTCGGTGATTTCATTGCTGTTTGCATCATAGTCTTTTTGGCAATCGGAACAATGTTGATGCCCTTTTACACCGGGCTTTTCACAGGTCGCCGGAACTTCCGGGACCCATTCTTCAAATTCGTGGATATGTGTTTCGGTTTGTTCGGGTTCTTTAGGATCTTCCGATTGCTCTGTCGGTTCTGCTTGCTCGGGTTGTTCTGATGGTTCAGGTTGTTCTGTTTGTTCAGGCTGTTCTGCCTGTTCAGGTTGTTCTGATGGTTCAGGTTGTTCTGATGGTTCAGGTTGTTCTGATGGTTCAGGTTGTTCTGACGGTTCAGGTTGTTCTGCTTGCTCGGATTGTTCTGACGGTTCAGGTTCTTTTGATGGTTCGGGCTGTTCCGGTGTATCGGGTTGTTCTGTTTCTTCTTGCGGGTCTGTTGGAACAGGAGCAGAATCATTCTCCGAATTGGGATCGTGATGTATAATGATTATCTCGGCGTCGCTTGAATTGTTGATGCTTGTGCGTGTTGCGCAGGCGCAAAGCAATCCGACGGTGGCGAGAAAGATCAAAAGAAACTTTTTCATTTTGTTGCAAACAGTTGACAATCGAGTTCATCCAGCGAGGGGAAAACAAAATCGGGAGTTTGATTTGCAGGGGCAGAAGCAAGATCGGCGGGTTGTGTTTCACCGGAAAGGACCAGGATCGAGGTTACCCCGTTCTGCTTTCCAATAGCAATGTCGGTATAAAGCCGATCGCCCAAGAAGCACATATCCTCTTTTGCAAATCCGGTCACTTCGCAAATCATATCTACTGTTTGTGCATAGGGCTTTCCAAAATAGGTTGGCGTTACACCGGTAGAGGCGGTTACAAATGCCGAAATGGCGCCGCTATCCGGAATAAAGCCGTCCTCGGTCGGGCAGTTAAAGTCCGGGTGTGTGGAAAGGTAACGCGCGCCGCCGCGAATGTAGCGGCAGGCATGGTTCAGTTTTTCGTAGGTCAGGGAGGTGTCAAAACTGGTTACCACCAGGTCGGCGCGATCTTCCTTCCCCGAAAGAAGAGAAATGCCGCTTTCCAGAAATTGCTCTTCCAGTTCCCGTGTTCCAACAAGGTAAACCGATCGGCCGGGCAGATGACGCTTGATGTATTCAATGGTCACATCACCCGAAGTTAAGATCTCGTCCTTTGTCGGAGCAAAACCCAGCCGCGTCAGTTTTTCCAAATAGACTTTTGGCGAATGGGAGGCATTGTTTGTAAAAAAGAGGATCGCTTTGCCGCTTGCCCGCAAATGTTCGATCAGGCGAATGGCAAACGAAAACGGGCGGTTGCCGAGATAGATGGTGCCGTCCATATCAAAGACAAACAACTTTTTGCTTTTCAAAAACGAAGCGGGGGGATTTTTTACATTCATTTTGCATACGCTCCCAAGAGTCTTTTTTCAGTATAATCATATCATTTTTTGTCGGTTTGTCAATAAGAAATGTCGAAAATGCGGGCAAAACAAGGGAAAAGTTAGACATTTTTTGAAAAATGTCTATTGTTTTCAATTTTGAAATATGATAAAATAAAATGAAATTTTATTGATTTCACCATACTATTAAAAGAAAAAGGAGCGCGAACCATTATGTATCATGTGCTTTACAATCCTCTTTCCGGCAACAAACAGGGTGCCGACAGCATTGAAAAAGTCAAGCCGTTTATTCAGGGCGAGATTAAAACGATTGATGTTCGGGAAGTAGCAGACTTTGCTACCTTTTTTGCAACTTTGGCAAAAGAGGACGCCGTTGTTCTTTGCGGCGGCGACGGAACACTGAATCATTTTGTTAATGATATTGCCGATGTGGAGATCAAGAATGACGTTTACTTCTTTGCCACCGGAACCGGGAACGATTTTAAGGCAGATGTTGCTCCTGATGCCGAAGGGCTTATCAAAATCAACGATTACATCCAAAACCTTCCCGTAGTAGAAGTGAATGGAATGCGTCGCCGCTTCATCAACGGTATCGGCTACGGGATCGACGGCTATTGCTGCGAGAAGGGTGATGAACTTGCCAAACTGTCGGATAAGCCGGTCAACTATGCGGGCATTGCCGTCAAAGGCCTTTTGTTCTATTACAAGCCCGCGAATGCGACGGTAACGGTGGATGGGAAAACGCAGGAGTTCAAGAAGGTTTGGCTGGCTCCTTCCATGAACGGCCGTTACTACGGCGGCGGTATGAAGGTCACGCCGGATCAGGATCGCCTTGCAACGCCCAAAACGCTTTCGCTGGTCGTTTGGCACGGCACCGGAAAAATCACCACTCTGCTTCGCTTCAAATCCATTTTTGCGGGTGAGCACATCAAGTTCAAAAAGATGATTTATGTTGCTATGGGCAAGAATATCACAGTCAAATTCGATCGTCCTACCGCCCTGCAAATCGACGGTGAAACCGTTAGCGGTGTTACCGAATACACGGTTCACGCAAACGCATAAAAGAAGGGCTTTATTATGGTTTTAACCATCCTGTTTTTCCTCTCATCGGTCGGCTATTCGCTTGCCGTTGTGTTTGGCGCGCAGGTCAGTCCCTGGTGGCTGTTTGCCTTGATCCCGGGATTTTTCATCGGCTGCGTTCTGGTTTATATGCTCGCAATCCTCATCATCTCTCTGCTTCTTTCCAAAAAGGAGCCGAAAAAGTCCGGTGCTTTTTGCCGGGTGAGTATTCGCCTGTTTTTAGACCTGTTGCTTTGCGCACTGCATGTCAAATGCCACATCGAGGGCGAAGAGATCCTGCCCGAAGAACCGTTTGTATTGGTTTCCAACCACCGTTCGGTGTTTGATCCGATGGTGGTGCTTGCCAAGACCAAGCGGAAGAAAATGCTTTTTATCTCCAAGCAAAGCAATTTCAAGATTCCCATTGTCGGGCCGTTTATTCGCCGTGCCGGATTTTTTTCCATCGATCGCGAAAACGGGATTCGCGCTTTGCGGACGCTGAAATGCGCTTCGGACCGTATGCTGAATGAGAACGCCGACATCGGTATTTATCCCGAAGGAACGCGCACCAAGGACGGAAATTTGCAGGAGTTCAAATCCGGCGCATTTTATCTTGCAAAAAAAGCAAACGCGCCCATTGTGGTTATGCTGGTGCGCAACACCGAAAAGGTTGGGAAAGCATTCCCCATCAAGCCGACCCATGTTTACTTGCAATATCTTGCTGTGATCGATCGACAGACCGTTGCGGAAAAATCCATGGAGGAACTTGCGCTAATGACGCATGATCTTGTGGAAACCGCATGGAATCAACAATAAAACAAATCAAAAAAGAGGTTCTCGGTATGAATGTTCCGAAAGTTGATTTGCGGGATCATTTTTTCATGTTTGGCGAATGTGATTCGCCGGAGAAAATGATCCGGTCGGCAATTGAAGCCGGCGCGCAGACCATCGGATTTTCCTATCCCGCCAGAACCTCTTTCTCTTTGCAAAATGGCAACAACGAGGAGCGCATTTCCGGTTTTCGTTCCGAAATTGCAGACCTTTCCCGAAAATATCGTGGGCAAATTGCCGTATTGCTTGGGGAAGAGCGCGATTTTTATGCCGATCCCGTCTTTTTGCCTTGCGATTATATTGTCGGTTCGGTACATTTTGTAGTTGCCGACGACGGCGCCGTTTGCCCGTTGTCTTGTTCCGCAGAACGGATCATTGAAGATGTCCGGCAGCATTTTTCGGGGAATGTGAACCTATTGATCCGCCGTTATTTTGAAACGGTCGCTTTGCTCGTGGACCGAACGCACTGCAACTATGTGGCGGATTTCGATTTTTTGCAAAAATACAATCAGGAAAACCGACTGTTTGATCCTGCTGCGCCTGTTTACCGGTCGGCCGTTTTGGACGCCATGGAGGCACTTGTCCGCGAGGATGTTGCGTTTGGCATTGGCATTTGGAAAGATGAAGAAAACACCCGCGAGCGCTTTTCTCCTTCGCCGGATATTGTTCGCTGGCTCGCGGCGCACGGGGCAAGATTTTACCTGGTTCCGGGCGCTTCTCAAAAGGAGGAGATCGCCCGGTGTTCCCGTTTTGCAAAGTCTTGCGGAGTCGGGGGATTTTCCTGCTTTTTGCAAGGCACATGGAAAACCTGATAAACCTTGACAAGAAACAAAAAATATGATATGATGAAATCGGATCAACAGATTCCGAAAGCAACGAACGATACGGGGTGGAGTTTATGAAGATTTTGGTGACAGGTGCAAAAGGATTTGTAGGGAAAAACCTGGTGGAGAATCTGAAAAACCTGCGCGATGGGAAAAATCGCACAAGACCGAATTTGCAGGTCGAGGAGATTTTTGAATATGACCTGGGCAACACCGCGGAACAACTGCGGACATTTTGCGCACAAGCCGATTTCATTTTCCATTTGGCGGGCATCAACCGCCCGAAAGATCCGGAGGAGTTCATGCCCGGAAACTATGGGACGCTGGATGTACTTTTGGAAATGCTCAAACAGGCAAAAAACACCTGCCCCGTGATGCTTTCTTCCTCGGTCCAGGCAACGCTGATCGGCAGATACGACGGCGATTACGGCAAAAGCAAAAAAGCCGGCGAGGACCTGCTTTTTGCGTATGGCAAGGAAACCGGCGCAAAGGTGCTGGTCTATCGTTTTCCCAATCTGTTTGGCAAATGGTGCCGTCCTAATTATAACAGTGCCGTTGCAACCTTTTGCAACAACATTGCAAACGATCTTCCCATTACCGTCAACAACCGTGAAACCGAACTGGAACTGCTCTATATTGACGATCTGGTAGAGGAAATGTTGGACGCTATGGAGGGCAAGGAACACCATTGCCGCTTTGAGGGAATCCGGGCGGTGGCAGACGATTCCGGCGCTTATTGCTTTGCACCGGTCACTCATCATGTCACGCTTGGCGAGATCGTGGATCTGCTGGAAACCTTCCGCGCTCAACCGCAAACGCTGGTCATGCCGGAGATCCGGAAGGGCAGTTTTGCAAAAAAACTGTATAGCACCTATCTTTCTTATCTTCCGGCGGAAAAGGTCGCGTTTGATCTGAACATGAAATGCGACGCGCGCGGTTCGTTTACCGAACTGCTCAAAACCGCGAATGTCGGTCAGTTCAGCGTCAATATTTCCAAACCGGGTATTACCAAAGGTCAGCATTGGCACAACACCAAGTGGGAGTTTTTCATCGTCGTTTCGGGGCATGGGCTTATTCAGGAGCGCCGCATCGGGACCGATTTTGAGGGCAAACCCTATCCGGTCATCGAGTTTGAGGTCAGCGGCGAGCAGATCCGTGCCGTCCATATGCTTCCGGGATATACACATAATATCATCAACCTTTCCGAAAACGAACCGCTGATCACCTTGATGTGGGCGAACGAGCAGTTTGATCCGGAGCGCCCCGATACCTTCGGGGAGCCGGTTTGAAGCGCAGAATGAACGAAACGACACCATTTCAAGCGGAATCCGGCGCCCGACAATTCTTTCTTGTTGATCACGGCGCATTTTACGGCAAGGAGATCACAAGCGGGATCGTATTTGCTTCCGGAAGGGAAGAAATGGAGCAAAAGTTCATTCGGACCATCGCGCCGGGCGATCTCTTTTTCCATCTTTCGCCTTCCGGTATTTCGGCAATCGGGAAAGCGGTTTTGATCGACCGCTATGCTCCGGCTCCGTTTTGGCGCCGCCGGGAAGAAAAAATCGGAGAGCGCGGATATACCGTAAAAATCGAGGTGTTTTTGCTTTCCAAGTCGGTTCCGCTTCCCAATTCCGGAATGCCTTATATCAGCGCGCTTTCCAAAGGACAAGCCGAGGCGCTTTTTGCGCGGATCTTGGCGAATGCGCCTGATCTTGCGCACGCGGAGTGGATCAAAGCGGCTTTTGGCAAAGTCAAAATCTGACAGAAAAATTCACAAAATATTTTTATGGGAATCCCCTTGACTTTTTTCGATAAAATGTTATAATGGAAATGTCAAAAAAAGGAGTCGCCCGTAGGGCGAATCCGCAAAAGAGGAGGAAAGCGGTTCATGGCAAAATCGAGAAAAATTGCAATGCGATCTGGATCCTGCACCCGCCGCGCCTTCCTCACCCTTTCCTGCAAGGGGGCTTTTCTGCGTGTTCAGCATCGCCCTGCCTGCCCTGCATCTGCAAGTCGTTTTGCAGATGTTCAAACTGAATCGCTTCTCGGAGAGCATCTTTCTCCGGGCGTTTGATACGCTCCATGGACTTGGTTACATGGGGCGTTGATTCTTTTCTGACCGCCATTCAAAAAAATCCGGCAAAAACAAACCTGTCGGAGCCGTTTTTCACCAAGGGAAAGCGGTAAAAAGGGGAAACGCCCCACGGGGCAAGATAAAATTTCGGAGGTTCTTATGAAAGACAATCGTTGCGGAGAGTTGGCCGTTATCGGCATGAAGGGGTGCGAACAATTCGTATCCAATGTGGACTACTATCTGAAGGATTGGAGAAGACACGGCGAAGGAGAGGGCTTTGTTGTTCCGGTCAGCTGCCCGCGTTTCGGCTCGGGTGAAGGCAAAGGCATGGTCAATGTTTCCATGCGCGGAAAAGATGTTTTCATCATTTGTGATGTTTTCAACTACGGCGTTACCTACAAAATGTATGGTATGGAAGTTCCCATGAGCCCGGACGAGCATTATGCCGACCTCAAGCGTTTGATCGCCGCAATCGGCGGAAAAGCACGCCGCATCACGGTCATTATGCCTATGCTCTATGAAGGGCGCCAGCATCGCCGCGCGCACCGCGAATCGCTTGACTGCGCGCTGATGCTCCAGGAACTCGTTTCCATGGGCGTTTCCAATATTCTGACATTTGACGCACACGACCCCCGTATCTGCAACGCCATTCCGCTTTCCGGTTTTGACAATGTGCAGCCTACATATCAAATGATCAAAGCGCTCGTCCGCGCGGTCCCGGATGTGGTGATCGATAAGGACCATGTTGCAATCATTTCGCCCGATGAAGGCGCCATGCACCGTTGTATGTATTATAGTTCGTTGCTGGGTTTGGATATCGGTATGTTCTATAAGCGCCGCAATTATTCGGTGGTCATCAATGGCCGTAATCCCATTGAGGCGCACGAATACCTGGGCCAGGATCTTCACGGCAAGGACGCTATCGTAGTGGACGATATGATCTCCTCCGGTGAATCCATGATCGATGTTTGTAAGCAACTCAAAGAGAAGGGCGCTTCCCGCGTGTTCTGCTTTGCTACTTTCGGACTGTTTACCGAGGGCTTTGCAAAGTTTGACCAGGCGGCAAAAGACGGCGTTATCGATAAAGTGTTGACCACCAATCTGGTCTACCGCCGTCCCGAACTTGCCGAAAAGGATTGGTATGTAGAAGTCAATATGTGCAAATATGTTGCCTACCTGATCGACACGCTGAACAATGATGAGAGCTTGAGCGCTCTGCTCAATCCTGTCAAGCGCATTCAAACGCTGATCGAGAAACACCGCAGTGCACAGGCGGCGCAAATGCGCATGACCTTTGATGATAAAATCTGATCGATCTCATATAAAAAAGCCCTGCCGGAGCAAAATCCGGCAGGGCTTTTCTCTGTTTTTTTGTAAATTGCAAAAAAATGATTGACAAACTTTTTGAAATGATGTAAAATAAGTTGTAATTATAATCTATAACTATGCTCCAAGAAAGGCAAATCCTGCAATGAAACGCGAATTGAACAGAAACCTTTATGAAGATCCGCAAAAATATGACGGTGCCGAGGTGGTTCTCGGCGGTTGGGCGCGCAACATCCGTGATAGCAAAGCGTTCGGCTTTATCGATTTGAATGACGGTAGTTGCTTCAAATCGGTGCAAATCGTTTTCGAGCGCGAAAAAATTGCAAACTATGATGAAATTGCAAAGCTCAATGTCGGCTCTGCGGTCATCGTCCGGGGAATCGTTGTGGTAACTCCACAGGCAAAACAGCCCTTTGAGGTCAAAGCGGTCGAAATTGCCGTGGAGGGCACTTCCACGCCGGACTATCCCTTGCAGCCCAAACGCCATACGGTCGAGTTTTTGCGCGAGCAGGCATATCTGCGCCCCCGCACCAATCTGTTTTCGGCGGTTTTCCGTGTGCGGAGCGAAACGGCGTTT
>CAMOHW010000017.1 GCA_946615525.1 uncultured Clostridia bacterium
CGGCAACCACAACGGTTTTGTCCATCTTATCGCTGACGACGATACCGACGCGGGTTTTTCTCAATGCTCTTTCTTCTGCCATGGCTGATTATGCCTCCTTCTTCATTTCCTGAAGAACCGTCATGACACGCGCGATGTCGTGTTTCACCTCGGTCAATTTGTGAGGGTTGTCAAGTTGATTGATCGCGTGTTGGAACCGGAGATTGAACAGCTCGGTTTTGAGCTCTTTCAATTTGGCTTCCAAATCACCAACAGACATTTTTCTAAGTTCTGCTGCTTTCATCGGCTTAACCCTCCTTTACTTCGGACGTTTTGGTAACAAACTTGGTCTTGATGGGGAGTTTGTGCCCTGCAAGACGCATTGCTTCCTTTGCAACCTCTTCGGAAACGCCGTCCATCTCAAACAGGATTCTGCCCGGCTTGACAACCGCCACCCAGTATTCGGGCGAGCCTTTACCGGAACCCATGCGAGTTTCGGCCGGCTTTTCGGTGATCGGCTTATCCGGGAAGATCTTGATCCAGACCTGACCGCCACGGCGGATATAACGCGTCATAGCGATACGGGCTGCTTCAATTTGGTTGCTGGTGATCCATGCGGGCTCCAGTGCCGCCAATCCGAAAGAACCATTGCTGATCGTGGTTCCACGGGAGGCTTTGCCCTTCATTCTGCCGCGCTGAACGCGACGGAACTTTACTCTTTTCGGCATTAACATTATTTTGCGCCTCCTTCTTTCGGAGTTCTTTCGCGGCGTTCTCCGCCCTGGCGGGGAGCTCCGGTTCTTTGACCCTCGCGGCGGCCGCCTTCACGGCGATCTCCTCTGGGGGCACGATTGTCGCGTCTATCGCCGCGACGATCATCTCTGCGATCTCTTCTGGGGCTGCCGGGTCTGTTGACCTCGTTCAGAATCTCACCCTTGTAGATCCAGACCTTAACGCCGATTTTGCCATAGGTGGTGTTTGCTTCTGCAAAACCGTATTCAATATCAGCGCGCAGGGTTTGCAGCGGAATGGTTCCTTCATGGTAGTGCTCGCTTCTTGCGATATCGGCACCGGCCAGACGACCGCCGCAGTTGACTTTGATTCCGCGTGCGCCAAGGCGCATGGTATTCCGGATCGCCATTTTCATAGCGCGGCGGAATGCAACACGGTTCTCGATCTGTTTTGCAATGTTCTCGGCAACCAGTTGAGCGTCAAGATCGGGCTGACGGATCTCAACAACGTTGAGGGCGACAGGCATACCAACCATTTTTTCCAACTGCTGACGATATTTCTCGATTTCGGAACCGCCGCGACCGATAACCATACCCGGCTTTGCGCAGTTCACGAAAACGCGAACTCTGTGTCCGTCGCGTTCGATCTCGATTTTGGAGATGCCCGCGTCGTAAAGAGTTGTTTTGAGATACTTTCTGACATTATAGTCGGAAACAAGGGTATCGCCAAAGACTTCGTCTTTTGCAAACCATCTCGAGTCCCAGTTTTTAATCACGCCCACTCTCAAACCGTGGGGATTCACTTTCTGTCCCATTCTCTTGTTTCCTCCTTTCAGTCTTTCTCTTTGACCGCCATGGTAACATGGCTGGTTCTCTTCAGGATGCGGTCAGCGCTTCCCTTTGCGCGCGGCATGATCCGTTTGAGGGTCGGGCCGGCGGTGACGAAGCACTCGGAGATATACAACTTAGACGCATCCATTTGGAAATTGTTTTCCGCATTTGCGATCGCGCTGTTCAACAGTTTGATCAACAGCTCCGAAGCGGCTCTCGGTTTGTTTTTCAGAATTCCCATAGCGGCAGCGGCATCCTTGCCACGAATCAGGTCAAGCACGACCTGAACCTTGCGCGGGGAAATTCTTGCATATTTCAAATATGCTCTTGCTTCCATGTTGAAATGAACCTCCCTTTACAATTACTTTCCGTTATTGGATGTCTTGGAACCTGCATGACCCTTAAAGGTGCGCGTGGGTGCAAATTCGCCGAGCTTGTGGCCTACCATATCCTCAGTGATATATACCGGGATGTGCTTTTTGCCGTCATGAACGGCAATGGTGTGACCAACGAATTCGGGGAAAATGGTGGAGGCGCGGGACCAGGTCTTGAGGACCTTCTTTTCGCCGTTGGCGTTCATCGCTTCAATGCGAGTGAAGAGTTTTTCTTCAACATAAGGTGCTTTTTTGCTACTTCTGCTCATTTTTCATTTCCTCCTTACTTCGCATTTCTACGCTTGATGATGAACTTGTTGGTGCGAGCCTTCTTGTTTCTGGTCTTATAACCAAGAGCCGGCTTGCCCCAAGGAGTTACAGGGCCGGGATGGCCGATAGGCGACTTGCCTTCACCACCACCGTGCGGGTGATCGCAGGGGTTCATAACCGAACCGCGAACGGTAGGACGAATGCCCTTGTGTCTGGTCTTACCTGCCTTACCGACCTTGACCGTGTCATGCTCGACATTGCCGATCTGACCGATGGTGGCTTTGCAATCCAGACGGATGAAACGAACTTCCCCGGAAGGAAGACGGACCTGTGCCATGCCGTTGTCCTCTTTGGAGATCAACTGAGCCATAGCGCCGGCGGAACGAACAAGCTGTGCGCCCTTGCCGGGATAGATCTCGATGTTGTTGATGACGGTACCGACCGGAATATTGGCGATCGGCAGCGTGTTGCCGGGTTTGATATCGGCATCGGGGCCGGAGTAGATCACATCGCCGGTCTTCAGACCTTCGGGAGCGATGACATAGCTCTTGTTCCCCTCGGTGTCCTGAAGCAATGCAATATAGGCGGTTCTATTGGGATCGTATTCAATACCGAGAACCGTGTTTGCATTGGTGTTCTGACGTTTGAAGTCGATGATACGATATTTGATCTTATTGCCGCCGCCGCGATGACGAACGGTGATGCGCCCATAGCTGTTGCGTCCGGAGTGCTTCTTTTTAATAACGATCAAACTTTTCTCCGGAGAGAATTTGGTAATCTCCTCAAAGGAAGGAACGCTCATGTTCCGTCTTGCGGGAGTTGTTGGATTATACTTTACCGTAGGCATTTCAATTCCCTCCTACATTAGTTCAAGCCTTCGAAGAACTCGATCTCGCCCGAATCGGGAGTCAACGTAACGACTGCTTTCTTCCAGGCGGAAGTGTATCCCGAATGAACGCCGAGTCTCTTCGGCTTTTTCTTCATGTTGATGGTGCGAACGCTTGCAACCTTGATTTTGCTGGATGCGAAGACTTCCTCAACCGCTTTGGCAATTTCCGGCTTGGTTGCGTCTTTTGCAACTTCAAACACATAGGTCTTCTTGGGCAGAAGATCCATTGCCGCTTCGGTGATGATCGGTCTGATGATAATATCCTGAGCGAATTTCATCACGCATACACCTCCTCAAGTTTTTTCACTGCCTCAACGGTCAGAACCACCTTGCGGGCTTTGAGCACCTCGTAAACATTGAGGGTGCCGACCTGCGTGGTTTCAACCTTTTGAATGTTGTTGCAGCTTCTGATCACATTCTTGTCATTGCTATCCAGCACAACCAGTGCGCTGAGCGCTCTGGTGGCTTCGCGCGTTTCGGTTCCGTGTTCCACCTGACCGTCCTTGACCGCAATGGTCTTGTAGGTCTTGGTGTAGGTTTCCTCAAAGCCGAGCGCCTTGAACATGGCTACCATGGTCTTGGTGGAGGGCTTTTCCTCAACTTTCAGGCTGTCGATCACGACGAGATCGCCGTTGGCAACCTTATCGGAGAGTGCGCTGAACAAGGCAAGTTTGCGAACTTTCTTGTTCAAGGACAGGCGGTAATCTCTGGGCTTGGGGCCAAGAGCGACGCCGCCGTGCGTCCACTGGGGAGAACGGGTGGAACCCTGACGGGCTCTGCCGGTTCCCTTTTGTCTCCACGGTTTCTTACCGCCGCCGGAAACTTCGGTGCGGGTCAGCGTGGATTGGGTTCCTTGTCTTTGGTTCATCAGATAAGCTCTGACCGCGGCATGGAGAACAGCACTGTTGACATCTGCACCGAAGATTTTATCATTCAGCATCAGCTCATCGACTGCCTCGCCGGACATATTGACGATTTTTACGACTGGCATTGTTGTTTTCCTCCTTCCGATCAGGCTTTCACAGAATCACGGATGAACACGATTCCGTTTTTCGCACCGGGGATCGCGCCCTTGACCGCAATCAGATTCTTTTCGGCATCAATCTTTACAACCGCAAGGTTGAGGATTGTTACCTGTTCATTACCATACTGTCCAGCCATCTTCTTGTTTTTGTAAACACGGGAAGGCGTGGAGTTTGCGCCCATAGAACCAACCTCACGGTGAATCGGACCTACGCCGTGCGTGGAGCAGAGGGTGTGGTGATTCCAGCGTTTGACGGCGCCCGTAAATCCGCGACCTTTCGTCAAACCGGTTACATCGACCTTTTCGCCGGCAGCGAAGGTATCGACGGTGACCAGATCGCCGACATTTGCAGAGCAATCGTCCAAACGGAACTCTTTCAGGTGTTTCTTCATGGGAACGCCCGCAGCCGCAAAGTGTCCCTTTTCGGCTTTGGTGATGTGCTTCTCTTTTACTTCCTCGAATCCGAGTTGAAGCGCATTGTAACCGTCGTTCTCAACGGTCTTTTTCTGTGCGACTACGCACGGACCGGCTTCGATAACCGTTACCGGAATGACATTGCCTTTTTCATCAAAGATCTGTGTCATACCGAGTTTCTTACCGATAATCCCTTTTTTCATTTTCTTTCCTCCTGTAAATTATTGGTTGACGCAAGCGCCAACATGACTTACAAAGTTGCCGATCGTCCCGCGGGGTTTGCACGGGGCTCGACTGTTGTCTTTGTGCCGCTTTTGTTGGGGTTAAAGTTGCTTGATGGGAAACCGTATTACAGTTTCACTTCAATCTCAACGCCGGCGGGAAGTTCTACGTTCATCAGAGCATCAACAACCTTTTGCGAGGGTTTGATGATGTCGATCAGTCTCTTATGCGTGCGGTATTCAAACTGCTCGCGGCTATCCTTGTTGACGTGAACGGAACGCAGGATGGTGATGATCTCGCGCTCGGTGGGCAGCGGAATGGGGCCCGAATACTCGGCGCCGTTGCGCTGTGCAACCTCAACAATCTTCTTTGCCGCAGTGTCAATCAGAACGTGGTCGTAGCTTTTGAGTCTGACTCTGATTTTCTCTTTGATTGCCATTATTGTTTGCCTCCTTATCAGATTTCGCTTGCCGCGGAAGCCCCTTATATAAATAAGGAAATGAACTGCCGCGAACCGCGTGTTTGGCAAGGTCGGCATTTCCTTCAACACTGTTCCGTGCGTTTCTTTTGTCCCCTGAAAAATACGGAGTTTGCTCCGGCATCAGCATCTGCCGGCAACAAATTCCGGGGGGATCCAAAAGAAACATCAGAGAGCTTCGCCGCACGTTTGCGCCGTTTTGGAGTGTCTCAGTGCATACCTTTTCGCCCGGTTAACGGACATACTCTGCGAAAATTCCCTTTCGGAGCGTCCCCCGAAAGCAACCTCTCGCTTCATCGCATATCAAGCTTTACTATTATATCAAAAGAATGCCGATTTGTCAACATTTACATATTGTGTGAAACAGAGAACTTTTTACCATTTTTGTGCATTTATTTGTGCATGATGAATAAAAATGCGTCAAAATCGTTCATTTTAGGATGCTCAAAATGAAAAATCGCCCTGTTTTCTGTTCCAAAATGCAAAAAATCGGCATCTGATCCTCTGTTTTTCTTTTACACGCATCCGAGTGTTTCCTATTATAGCGCAAAAGTATGAAGAAATCTTGAACAAATTTGAAATTGTCACAATTTGTTCATTTTTTCGCGTTCGTGCTGTGCTATAATAATAGGAAAGAACCGAAAAGACGAAAAGGAATGTTTTTTATGAAACGATCCCGCATTTTTTTGATTGCAACACCGGTTGCCGCGCTATTTGGCATATTATTTTTGCTGATCGCTTACGGCACCGCGTTTGATCCCGCGATCTCGCATTATTTCGCCGCGAAAAGTCCGTTTCCGATCCTTGCGGCGCTGTTTTTGATCTTATCGATCGCCTCCGGAATTGCCGGTGCAATCCTGGCGGCAAAAAAAGAGCCGGAAGTGCTTGCCCAGCCGGCTATTTCCTCCTATGCAAGCATTCCAGCGGCCGTTGGAGCGTTCGGCACCGCCGTTTGGCTCTTTACCGCCGGAAAGACATGGCTTGGAATTCTTTCGTTGCTGGCAACGGCATTTTGGGGGCTTTGCGCCTCTCCTCTTGCGAGAACTTACGGCAAAACCATCCTGTGGGCAGGATTTGGATCCATTATTGCCACCATTGCCTATAATGCGACCTTTTACTTTGACATGAGCGTAGAAATGAACGCCCCAACAAAAATCCTTTTGCAAATGGCGCTTCTTGCCGCAATGCTCTTTGTAACGGCGGAATGCAGACTACTCCTGGGGCGGTTTGACCGCATTCTGATTCCCGTTTTAACCATTTTCTGCCTGGTACTTTGCATGGTAACCGGACTGGTCGTCTTTTATCTGCTTTTGGCAAAAAAAGAGACAAATACCGTTTATCTTGCCGCCGCGCCGTTGCTTTTGGGCGTTGGCGCAACCGCCGGCTGGCGGCTTTGGCAAATGTTGTTCCCTAAAAAAGCGCACCCCGACGAAAAAACAGAAAGCGAGGAGGGTGGAGAATGAACGCCAATACACGCATTCAATGGCTCCACAAGCGGCTGGTCAACAAAAGTTACCCCAACGCGCGGCGGCTTGCAGAGCGGTTTCACATCTCGCCCCGACAGGCGCAACGGGACATTGATTTTTTGAAAAAGAAGATGGGCGCGCCGATCGAATACGATTCCTCGCGCCGGGGATTCTACTATACCGAGCCCTTTCAACTCCCTTTGCTTTTGACCTCGGACAATGACGATATTTATATGCCCGGAATTGCCAACGTGCAAAATGCCGAGGAACTTGCCGCGTCCGAATCCATCATTCAAATGCAGATCCCCTATACGGCAACGCTGGAACTTGCCGACCGGCTAGCCATTATGGAACTGACGCCCTACATCACCGCGCGCCTGGGGAAAGGGCAATTTGCCTGCGAGTTCCATAGCATTGAAAAGTTCATCGGCTCGCTGATCGCCCTGCAAGCCGACTTTCGTATCATTGAGCCGGAATGGCTCCGGGAGCGCCTTGTTGCCTCGGCAGAACGAATTTTGAAGAATCAGAATAAATAGATTAGAATTTAGTCTTATTCTAATTTTGTATGTAATCAAAAAGTGTTGCCACCAACCGGCAACACTTTTTGGTTATTTTTTATTCAATTATATTTTTCCGGCAAGCATGAAATAATGATCAACCCAATTCCACCGAGAAATAGCCCTCCAAAAAACCAGCCAACAGCACTTCTGCCCTTTTTGGTAGCAATGATTGGGCAAGCGATCATACTAATAACTGTCACAATAATACCTAATTTCATAACAAAAGAATCTGTTGCGATATTCATTTCTTTCTCCTTTTTTTCTTTTTCAAGACGTAACAAATTGTTACATAAATTATTGTAACACAATGTTACAATAATGTCAATAGAAAAAAAGGGGTTTTTTTATGATTGGCTTAAAACGAATTCGAAAAAAGAAAAAATTGAGCCAGTTAAAGGTGGCAATGGATCTTTCTATCAGCCGCGAGGCACTCTCCTATTATGAAAATGGCAGACGTTCCCCGGATATTCATATGTTGATGCTGTTATCCGACTATTTTGATGTTTCGATTGACTATTTGATTCGCGGTAAAGAATTTACCCCAAAAAACATATTTTAGTTTTCTGCTAATATTTTCAAAAAAAGTATTGACAAATCGCTTTCCTTATGATATAATACCCTCGTTATCCGAAGACAGCAGGTTCCGGTAAAAGCCATGCTTTCCTGCCGAGGAGTGATTTGAATCTTTCCGTGCAACGGTGCGGAATATGGTATTTGAGTCTTTCTTCGCGGCAAAGCGGCTTGCCGGAGGAAAGATTTTTTTATTTTCAATTCACATGGGAGGTGAAACAAATGCCCAGCAATTCCATTCTGGCTCAAAAGCAACAAATCGTTGCCGATCTTGCCGAGCAGATCAAGAATTCTGCCGCCGGCGTTCTGGTAAACTACCAGGGCATTACGGTGGATAAAGATACTGCAATGCGTAAGGCGCTTCGTCAGGCAGGCGTAAAATACGTCGTTATGAAGAACACCTTGACCGGCAGAGCTTGTGATGAAGTTGGCTACGGTGAACTGAAACAGTACCTGACCGGTATGACTGCCATCGCGATCAGCGAGAAGGATCCCGTCATTGCCGCAAAGGTTCTGAAAGAGTATGCAGAAAAAATCGAATCCTTCCAAATCCTTGCCGGCTATGTAGATGGAAATGTGATCAACGCAGATTCCGTCAAAGCACTTGCCGACATTCCTTCGAAGGAAACGCTTATTGCAAAACTCCTTGGTTCTATCCGTTCGCCCCTTTACAGCTTTGCTTACGCTTTGCAGGCAATTGTGGATAAGGACGGCGAAGCCGCTCCTGCCGAAGCTTGATTAAACAAGCAACCATTTCACACGAAAAATCAAACACATTTTGGAGGTAATTAAAAATGGCATCCGAAAAGATTACAAACATTCTGGAAGAGATCAAATCCCTTACCATTCTGGAACTCTCCGACCTGGTAAAGGCCGTTGAGGAAGAGTTCGGCGTTTCTGCCGCTGCTCCTGTTGGCGTTGTTGCCGCTGCCGGCGCTGCTCCTGCCGCTGCCGCTGAGGAGAAATCCGAGTTTGACGTTATTCTTGCTAACTTTGGCGCTAAGAAACTCGACGTTATCAAAGTCGTTCGCGAGCTGACCGGTCTTGGTCTGAAAGACGCGAAGGATCTGGTTGAGGCTGCTCCGAAGGCCATCAAAGAAGGCGTTTCCAAGGACGAAGCAGACAAGGTCAAAGCCCAGCTCGAAGAAGCAGGCGCAACTGTCGAAATCAAATAATTTCGCCTCAATACAATATCTGTCCTACGATAACAGAAAATCGACCGCCGGAAGATTCCGACGGTCGGTTTTCTTTTTATTGGTACATTTATGAATATTAGTTTTCGAATTCAAAATACAATTTAATAACCATTATGTTGATTCAATGAATAACCATTTTCCTCTAATTCTTTGCGCAACTTTTTGTCTATCCCAGAAATTTTTCGGAATAAAAAGCCTAAAATCATAACAACAAGAGATGGACCATAAACTAATGATAACAAACCAACAATTGCCCCAACTATTTCAGTTTCTCGAGCAATTAAAGAAACAATTGTTCCCATAATAATAAGTCCGCCAAATAAGAAAAACAATTTTCTCCTAATCCATGATACAATCCTCATAATTACTTCCAGCAAGATAAAGAATGGATTGCTACTATAGGGGCTAATTCGTTTGAATACATACCAAGTTTTAAAACGTGCAGTAGCTTTTCCTGTAGCTCTTGTTTCTGACTCCGCAACAATCTCAATATCATATCCTTCAAATTCACGTTCCATTCCACTGCTTTTCCATCCAAAAGCCCACATCTCTAATTGTGTCATGAATCCATCCAATGCTACACAATCACGATATTCGGTTTTAATGTAATACCTTGCCATTTTCTTCCCCCTTTTTGTTTAATGTTTTCCTTTTTTGTTTATTATACTCTATATATCGACAATTGTCAAGAGGGCGAGCACAATTTAACATTATAAAGGGGTGAAAAAATGATTTCTTATGAACCGCTTTATAAAACAATGAAAGAAAAAGGGATTTCGACCTACAAGCTCATCAACGAATTTCATGTAAGCAGAAGTTTGATTGACCGTCTCAAACACAATAAACCCATCAGCACGGTAACGCTGAACGATCTTTGTACCTTTTTGAATTGTCGTGTAGAAGATATTTTGGTTTATATCAAAGATTGACAATGTTTTCCACTGCAATCTGTAATAAAAAAAACGGCCATTTGCTTTTCCAAAAGGTCGATTTTTTCCTTTGTTTTTCAATTTTTTTTGAAAAATGTATTGACAAAAGGGGCTGGGTTTGGTATAATATCAAAGGTCGGTAAAAACCGATTTGCTGGTATGGCTCAGTCGGTAGAGCACGTCATTGGTAATGACGAGGTCATCAGTTCGATTCTGATTACCAGCTCCAAAAAAGGCATTCGCTTTGCGAATGCCTTTTTTGGTTATCCGTAAGTTTGAATGATCTCCTCGGCGATACGACGGCGGGGGACGCAACGGTCCATTGCCTGCTTTTCGATGTAACGGTGGGCGTCCGGCTCATTCATTTTCAGCTGGCTGATGAGCAACCATTTGGCGCGGTTGACCAGACGAATTTCATCCATCTTTTCCTCGACCGAAAGGACCTTTCGCTCGGTTTGGCGAAGCCGTTCCCGCGCACTGGCAAGCCAATCAAGCGCGAGCAGGACCGAGGATTTTGCAAGCGGTTTGGAGAGTAAGAACACGCCGAACTCGGCACAGCGGTCAAAGAATTCGGGATACTGTTCTCCGCGCACCAAAAGAAGCGCGACCGTGCTTTTTCCTGCGCCGGCATCAATGGAAAAACGCATACCATCCCCATCCGGAAGGGGGGAAT
>CAMOHW010000018.1 GCA_946615525.1 uncultured Clostridia bacterium
CATTATGACAGAATCAGTTATGATCAGATTTTAAACTACATAAAAGGACGGTTTGCCACAATTTTTCCTTATGTTTCTCCAGATACAAGAATTTTGAAGAACGAAGCCAAAAATGCACCCATGTTTATGCTATGCTTTATGATGACTAATACAAGCCCTAAAGCCCAGGGTTTAGCTGCCAAACTAGTCAAGTCAATTATTCAAAGCACGGAGAAAGTCTAATGAAAACTATCAAAAGAAATACCATGTTATATAAGACTGGCGTAGAATATGGAGACTACACCATCAACCATGTTCAAGGTTGTGCACATGGGTGCAAATATCCCTGTTACGCAATGATGATGGCAAAACGATTTGGCAAAGCAAAAACTTACGAAGAGTGGTGTGAACCTAAACTTGCCGAGAACGCACTTGAGATACTGGATCAGGAGATACCAAAATTAAAAGATAAAATCAAGTCGGTACAACTTTGCTTTTCAACGGATCCGTTTATGTATGGTTACAATGAGATATCCGCAATGAGCATCAAAATTATCCGCAAATTGAATGCCGAAAAAATCAAATGTACTGTTTTGACAAAAGGAATTTTGCCGATTGAATTAGCAGAACTTTCACATGAAAATGAATACGGGATTACTTTGGTATCGTTGGATGAAAGATTCCGGCGCGAAATGGAACCGAATACAGCGCCTTATCTGGAACGTATAGCGGCGCTTCGTGCGCTTCACAATGCCGGTTGCAAAACTTGGGTCAGCTTAGAGCCATATCCAACGCCAAACATCATTAAGCAAGATTTGTCGAACATACTTCAAGCTATTGACTTTTGTGACAGAATCATTTTTGGTCGATTGAATTACAACAAAAAAGTGACTGAGTATAAAGATTACAAGGCATTTTTCAATCAGGCAGCCGAACAGGTTATTGACTTTTGTAAAAGGAATGGCAAGCAATACCATATCAAAGACGGGACGATAACTTGAGTTATGACACGAGATATGTTATCATATTTTTATAAGAGGTCAAGAAAATGAAATTTAAAAATGTGAGTTTTATTGAAAGGAACTATAGGAAATTATCTTTTCTTCTTGTTGTGTTGGCAACGATTGGATGTTGCGTATGGTTTGTTTTAGGCAAAGAATCATCTGCTGTAAGCTTTTATGCACCGATTGCATATGCGTTGGCTTTATATCTTATTGGCGCTTTTTCGCAAGCAATATCATCAAAAATATCGAATTCATTTTTTGAGAAGCTTGGTCTTTATCAGAACTTTAAAAAAGTCGAAGAAAGTTTTAACTCGTTTGACAAGTTATACAATAATGACATAAAACATATTGGATGTACAATACATACTTTGCGTATTTTGACTGGGAGAACTGAAGACAAAAAAGCAAACGAAAAACCTTATATTAAACATTTAGGTATAACATATGACAATGATTACTTAGAAACTGAGCAACTGTTTTTAAAAACATATAATGAAATACGTACTTGTTTGGATGAAAGATTAAGAAGTTTTATTACAACAAAAAATATTAAAAGTAAAAAACAAAATATTAATATTGATGAAAATGTGTTGTTTGAACCAGATTTATGGTGTAAAGAAACATTTGAAGATGGTAAATGTGTTTTGAATGAAATATATGCTATTTTTTCAGAAAAGAGTGATTCGTTTGAAAAAATGCAAGATGCAATTGAAAAAATATGCAAGTATTATGTAGAAAGCAGTTGCGAATGTAAAAAAGCAATTGCCCAAATTGAAAAATTATACGGCAATAAGTTGGCCGATTATCTCGAGCAGGAGAAATGGCATTATTCGGATATTGAATATATTAGGGGTACGGTATCTGAGGCTGAATCAAATCTCTCAAAACAAATTGAAGCGCTCCAAGAAGATCTGGACTCTCTGTCTAATGATTGTAACGAAATGAAATCTGCTGTTGAACTTTTTTTCGATCATTTTGAAGGTGAATTGTAATTCAGGTAACGCTATTTTTATTTTTACGCATTTCTACCACAAACACAAAATTCTTTACATCTTAAATTAATTGATTTATTTTCAGCTTTATAAACAAGATGTACTTGCGTAAACCTCGTGATTTCCAAGCAAAATAAATCGCCATAATTGTAACAGTTTAAAATATCGCAATCCCCTATCAAAGATGACACGATAACTTGAGTTACGACTAAATAAAGGTTAAGAACTGAGAATTTTTGCAGAAATCCTCCATTTTTCTCAATACGGCATTGCAACGAAAGACTTCCCAAAACTGACACACAATCAGTTTTGGAAAGATGGTATTATTCGCCAAAGTCACTTAAACAGCCACCAAAGCCACGAAATGTCCTTTCATCAAGCCGATGATGTTCGCGCTATAATCTCTCATTTCACCAAAAAGAGCCGTATCGCTTTTGCGATACGGCTCTTTTTGGTGACCCATCTCCAAGCCGAAGCCGCTCTGCGCTTGCGCAGAACGGAGGGACACTCCGCGAAGCGGATGTCCAAATGCGCCCGGCGCATTTTCTCGACATCTCCGATGGAGCGTGGGGAAAATAGTTCGCTTTTGCGATACGGCTCTTTTTGTCGCCCCATCTCCAAGCCGAAGCCGCTCTGCGCTTGTGCAGAACGGAGGAACACATCCGCGAAGCGGATTGTTCAAATGCGCCCGGCGCATCGGATTACTCTTTGCTTTCGTAATAATAAAACTTCCCGTTTTTCTCCACGCCGAGTTGTTGCACTTCGGCGATCTCCTTGGCGGTGAACGCATAGGTCGTTCCATCGGCTGTCTTTTTTCCAAAGAAGCGGGCAAAATCCACATCTGTTGAGGCAACATATACGTTGCGGTCAAACAAAACGCCTTCCGGATTTTGATTGGTTTTCAGTTGCAGACAGAAGACCATTTTGCCGTTGGTCCCGTCGGCAACATTTTCGGTGACCGAGAAATTGGACATTTGGTGATTCTGGCTGCTGCACTTGATGAACGCGTTGATGGAATATCCGTATTCGTTTTTGTCCGGCCGTTGCGAGGTCAGCCCCTCGCCGATTTTTGCAAAGTAGTTGCCGCTCACATCCACGTTGGAAAACTCTACGCCGCTGCTCACCGTCCAAAGCTCTATGCCGAACCATACGTTTTGCGCCACATTGTTGCGGTAGGTAATGTTTTTGGAAGCCACCGAATCGTTGGACTGCGTGGTCATAGCGGTATCATAGATCTGATCGAAGAAGCAGTTTTCCACCACCATACCGTTGCAGGCATTCCAGTTTTCCACGGCATTGCCCAGTCGGGTGTAATAATCGCGCCAGGTGCCGTAATTTTTTTGGATCGATCCGCCCACAAAACGGAAGGAGCAGTTTTTCACGGTCAGGTTTTCGCAGTTCATGGTGCGAATGACATGGCTGCCGTAGTTGCGGAAATCCAAATTCAAAAAGGTGAGGTTTTTTGCAGGACTTTGGGTGCTGAACGCGAACATATTAAGCGAAAACTCGATCGAGGAAAAGCGTGTGCCGGGACTGCCGCCCTTGCAATAGAGGTAAACGCGCTTTTGGGAGTAATCGTGGTAGAAGGAAAGGTCGCCTTTCAGGTCGGCGCCGCCGGTAAAATCATAACTGGGAATGTCCACGGTCGTCAGCCCGTTGCTCACGCCTTCCAGGGCGAGCGTTTTGTTTTTGGGGTTTTGCTTGGTTTCGGTATCGGAGAAGGTCATCAGGGTTTTGATGCCCCACGCCTCGCCCTCGTTGAAGACGATGGTGCCGATATCGTTGTCAATGTTGAGGTTGCTGATGCCGATGGAAGAACCGGTGACATAATAGATATTCGAGTTTCCAACTTGTTTCCAAGCGCTTGCCGGAACATTGATCGAGCCGTAGAAGATCGGCTTTGCCCCCTCGCCGTAGGTGGCAAGCGTGACATTGTTTTTCATACCGCGGATGAAATAGTCGTTTTTGGTGCGGCGGAAGACGCTGCCGCATTCAAACAGAATGGTGTCGCCCTCTCCCACCTTGGAGGCGCAGTTTGCCGTTGTTTTCCATGCCCGATCCGGCGATTTTCCGGAATAGGAATCGTTGCCGTGAATGGAGGAAACATACCAGGTCGTTCCCGTAGCGGCGGGAACTTCGGCAAACGCCTGCGTTCCCTCCACCTTTTGCTGATAAATGGAATCCAGTTTTGCGCGGGTATCGGCAGTCAGGGTGCTGTAAGCGTCACCCTCCTCATCCAGCAGGTCGTCAACGGATGGAAGGACCTCGTCCGGGGGATTATCGGGCGGCAGATCGGATGGATCGCCCGGAATCGTTTTTTTGCAGGCGGGAAGCAGCATTATAATTGCCAAAAGGATCGCCCAAAATTGTTTCATGTCGGTAGCCCTCCTTGATTCTTTGCGTTTTTTCAAAATACCCTCCAAAGAGGTTGATTTTTTTGTTTTTTCGTGGTATAATGTCATTATAAACCCTAAACCTGACTTTATGTCAAGAGGTTTTGTAAAAAAAGGAGAAAATATTTTATGTATACGATTGGTCAGGTATCCAAACTGTTTCATTTGCCCATTTCCACGCTCCGCTATTATGATAAGGAAGGGCTGTTTCCGGGCATGGAGCGCCAGTCCGGCATTCGCAAATTCAGCGAGAACGATCTGGAGCGGTTGCGCGTGATCGAGTGCCTGAAAATTTCCGGATTGGAAATCAAAGAGATCAAGCAGTTTATTGAGTGGTGCACCGAAGGCCCTTCGACCTATTCCAACCGCAAACAGTTGTTTGAAGGCAGAAAAGCCATAATTGAAAAGGAGATGAAAAAACTCCAAAAGGCGCTTGATATGCTCAAATTCAAGTGCTGGTATTATGAAACGGCATTGGAAGACGGAAATGAGGATCGCTTGAACGACATGATCCCGGACCATCTTCCGCCCGAAATTCAAAAACTGTATGACCATGCACATTCCGGAAAATGAGATCCGGCAAACATTCAGCACCCCAAGCCAAAAGGCCGGGGTGCTTTTTTTGATTCAACTCAAAAGGGAGAATGCTTCGGCTGCCGCGCGCAGCTCGGAGTAGAGGTAAAGCGAGCCCAAACAAATCAGCGGTCGGCTGTTTTTGCGGCAATCCTCAACGGCGGCGCCCAGCGCGTCGGGCACTTCGGCAAACGCGGTTGCCAAAACACCGTTGCTTGCAAACAGGGCAGCGTATTCGTCGGCGCCCAGCGCACGCGGATTTTTTGGAGTGACCGCAAAAACCTTTGCCGCCACCGGGAAGAGCGCCTCCACAATCGTTTTGCAGTCCTTATCCGCCATTACACCCGAGAGCAGATTCACTTTTTGCCCCGGGAAATAGGTCTCAATTGCTTCCACTGCGGCGCGCACCCCCTGGGGGTTGTGTCCGCCGTCGTAAAGAATGACCGGATCGACTTTGCGGAGCCGTTCAAAGCGCGCGTGCCAAACCGCCTCCTCCAAGCCGCGGCGAATTGCCGATTCGGGAATGGAGAGTCCCTCGTTTTGCAGAATGGAAACGGCGGAAAGCACCGCCGCCGCATTGCGCGGCTGATAAGAACCGAGGAGCGAAAGGCGCAGGTTTTGCAAACCCGCAAAATCAAAGACCGTTCCGTCCAGCGTCATGGCTTTTACGGCGAGGGAAGTGCGGTCAACGGTAAAAAACGGCGCATGGTTCGATTTTGCAATTTCGGCAAGCGTGTTTTGCGCGGCCTCGTTTTCGCCGCCCCAAAGGCAGGGGCGCCCCGTTTTGATGATGCCGCCCTTTTCGGTCGCAATGGCTTCTATGGTGTTTCCAAGATAGGCGGTGTGGTCAAAATCGATTCCGGTGATGACCGAGAGGAGCGGGTTTTCAATGATGTTGGTGGAATCCAGCCGGCCTCCCATGCCGCATTCCAGAACGACCAGGTCGCAGTTTTGGTGTTTGAAATACCGAAAAGCAACGGCGCTGATCAGTTCAAACTCGGAGGGCAGCTCCTCCATACTGTCGGCAAAGGGGCGCACTTCTTCGGTTTCGCGTGCAAGGTCGGCGTCGGGAATCTCGCGGTTGTTAATCATCATGCGCTCGTTGAAGCGCAGCACATAGGGCGAGGTGAACAGCCCCACGCGGTAGCCGGCGGCGGCAAGAATGCCCGAAAGCATCCGGCAAAAGGAGCCCTTGCCGTTGGTTCCGGCAACATGAACAAAGCGCATTCCGCTTTGCGGGTTGCCCAACCGGCGGCAGAGTTCGCGGATGCGGGAAAGTCCCGGGCGGCTGCCCCGCCAATCGGTGGAATGAATATAAGCAAGCGCTTCGGAATAGGTCATAGTGCGCCTCTTTTCAATCCATGCGCCGCCGCAGGGAAACTCCCAGGCGGTGCAGGACGGGGATGAAGAGCAGATTGAGGGCAAACAAAATCAAACATTGCAAAAGCCGCGATACCCAAACCGACCAATAGTTTTGAATGCCGTAAAACGCGATGGAGAGAAAGAGCGTTGTGCCAAACAGCGCCAGCACAAACTGATTAACGGCGGCAGGGAGCAGCATCTTCCACCAGCACAGCTTGCCGCGATACAAACACAGCCCGTAAACCAAGCCCATCAGGGCATAGACGACCGTGATTCCCGGAATGGGTGCGCCCTTTGCAAAGACGAGAGAGCCGATCAGATCGGCGATCGCCCATGCCGCCGTAGCATGGATCGGTCCGCAGACCACGGCGACCAAAATGATCGGCACAAAGGCAAGTCCGAGTTTCATATTGGCAGTCATAGGCGTTAACCGGTCCAGCACCATGCAAAGTGCCGCCATCATGGCACTCAGAATCAGTTTCAGCAAATGCCGTTGACTTTTGCGCATAAAAAAATCCCCCCTTTCCACTCATATCGCAGAAAACAGGAGGAACCCCCAAAGGGGTTGCATTTTTTCGCGCTATGAAGCGGGATGCAGAAAACGAACCGCAACGGAAAAACCGTATTCGTCCGCGCGACAAACTCCCCGTCCGCACGGCACTGGCAGGCAAAAACGCCAAACGCCCGTTTTCTTACTCTTCATTTTCAAATTTGCCGCTCTGCGGCTTTCCTATATTATATGCTCCGGCGGTTGATTTGTCAATAGATTTTTGCCTTTTCGGGGCAATTTTTGCCCCCGGGCAGAAAAACGCAATATTTTTATAAATTTTACATGATTTTCCAAAAAATGACAGGATACCGTCTTGACACCATGGCGAAAAAGGATTATAATAAGGAAAACCATTGAAAAAAGAAAAGGGGATTTGTATTATGAAATCAACCGGAATGGTTCGCAAAATTGATGAACTCGGGCGCATTGTTATGCCCGCCGAAATTCGCCAGACACTCGGGCTGGAAGTCCGCGACGCAATGGAGATCTTCATTGACGGCGAGCGCGTCATTCTGCAAAAGTATCAGCCCTCCTGCATTTTCTGCACCAATGCGGATGACCTGATTGATTTTGGCGGCAAACGCATTTGCCCGGAATGTCTTGCCAAACTGAAAAAACTGAATTGACCCAAAAGAGGAGAAACCCATGAAATCCACAGAATTGCGCGCCGCGCTTTCCCGCGGCGATTTTGACAAGCGCTTTTGCTACATTTACGGCGAAGGGGCATTGGCGGCGCAAAAGGAGCGCTACGCCAAGGCGCTTTCCGCCTTTGAAACACTCTACGGCGCCGACCGAGAAGTCGCGTTTTACTCGGTTGCCGGCAGGAGCGAACTTTCCGGCAACCACACCGACCACAATCACGGTTGTGTGATCGCCGCCTCGATCGATCTGGACATCATTGCCGTTGCTTCTCCGCGTGCCGATGCGGTTATTCGCATCAAGAGCGAGGGCTTTCCCGAGGACGTGGTCGATCTGACCGCCTTTACCGCCCCCAAACAGGAGCGGTTTGAGCGTTCGGACGCTTTGATTGCCGGAATGGCGGCAGGTTTTCGGAAAGAGGGCTATGCCGTTGGCGGATTTGACGCTTACACCACCTCCAATGTTCTCAAGGGTTCCGGTATTTCCTCCTCGGCGGCGTTTGAGGATATGGTGGGCAATATTTTAAGCCACCTCTACAACGGCGGCAAGGTCAGCAATGTGGAAATTGCCAAACTGGCGCAGTATGCCGAGAACGTCTTTTTCGGCAAGCCCTGCGGCTTGATGGATCAGGTCGCCTGCGCCGTAGGCGGCATTGTTGCCATTGACTTTGCCGATCCCAAAGCGCCCCTGATCGAGCAGATCGATTTTGATATGAGCGCCGCGGGCTACAATCTTTGCATTGTCAACACCGGCGGAAACCATGCCGACCTGACCGGCGACTACGCCTCGGTTCCCGCCGAGATGAAAGCCGTTGCCGCCTGCTTCGGTAAATCGGTTTTGCGCGAGGTCGAGGAAGAAAAGGTCCTTTCGTCGGTTGCTGACCTTCGAAAAAAGACCAATGACCGCGCCGTTTTGCGCGCCCTGCATTTCTATGCCGAAAACCGCCGCGTCGCCGCGCAAAAAGCCGCGCTCAAATCCGGAGATGTCAAAGCGTTCTTTACCGAGGTCATCGCCTCCGGGCGCTCCTCGTTCTGCTATTTGCAAAATGTATTCACCACCAAAAACCCCGCCGAGCAGGGGCTTTCCCTTGCGCTCTGTCTTGCCGAGCGGATTCTTGCCGGTAAGAATGCGGCATGGCGCGTTCACGGCGGCGGCTTTGCCGGAACGATCCAGGCATTCGTTCCCAACGATATGGTAGAAACCTTCCGCGCGCAAATGGACGCCGCGTTTGGCGCAGGCGCCTGCATGGTGTTGCGGATCCGCCCGGTGGGAGCCGTTAAAATCTGACAGGAACAGACGGGGGAGGGGAAAACCCCTCCCCCGCATTTCTTTTTGAAAAAAGGAAACCGGATATGATTCAATTTCAAAATCCTTTTCGCAAAGGGCAAACGGGGCTTGCACTCCTGCTGGTATTTAATACCGCATTGCTCGCCGCCTTGTATTTTGTGTTGCCGGCGGTCCTCTATTTCCCGTACCTGCCCTACATCTATTTGGGCGTTGGCGGTGCTTTGACCATTTGGTTTGTCCTTTATAATAAGGGCTTTACCCATCGGCGTAAAAAGCCGGAAAACCTGCCCGCGGGCATGACGAAAGAGGAAATTGAGGCATGGAACGCCGAGGGCGAACGGCTGTTTCACAATTCGCGCTGGGCGCTCACCGTCATCGTTCCCATCCTGCTGGTCTTTCTTGCCGATATGATCTATTTGTTCATCGGGCAAACGGTGCTGGGGTGGTTTCGATGAGTTTACAGATTTGTTCCTTGTATTCCGGCTCCTCCGGCAATGCCTTTCTCATTGCAAACGGCGGGGACTGCCTTTTGATCGACGGCGGCAAAAATTGCAAGCGCCTTTGCGCCGCCATTGCCGAAGCCGGACATTCGCCCGAACAGATCCGCGCCGTTCTGGTCACGCATGAGCATTGCGACCATGTCAGCGCCCTTCCGGTGTTTGCCAAGCGCTACAAGATCCCCATTCATGCCGCCCACGAAACCGCCGACGCGCTGTTGGCTGCGGGCATTTCCCCCGCGCTGGTCATCCGGCACTCCGTGCCGTTTCAGGTGACTGTCGGGTGCTTTTCGGTCACCGCGTTCCCAACGCCGCATGATAGCCGCGCCTCGGTGGGCTACCGCGTGGAGGTCAACACCGGGGAGAACGCTTGCAAAATCGGATACGCGACCGATATGGGTATGCTGACCGAGACCGTGGAAGAACACCTGACCGGTTGTGATTATGTCATTCTGGAAAGCAACCATGATGTTGAACGGTTGGAGAACGGTCCCTACCCCTATTACCTGAAAAAACGAATCCGCGGTGCGCGCGGGCACCTTTCCAACGCCGATTGCGCAACTCTTGCAGAGCGGCTTGCCGCCGGAGGAACCAAGCGCATTTTGCTGGCGCATTTGAGCCGCGAGAACAACACGCCGGAACTTGCCTATAATGCCACCGCCGCCCGCCTTGCGGGAAAAGATGTGGTCTTGCAGGTTGCCGCGGCGGAAGAATTGACCAAATTGATTTGAGAGAGAAAACGATATGCTCAATGTTACGCTGATTGCCGTCGGCACCCTGAAAGAAGAATATTTGCGCCGGGCGTTCGCCGAGTATGAAAAACGGTTGCGCGCTTTTTGCAAGCTGGAAGTGGTCGCCTTAAAAGAGGAAAAACTGCCCGAGGACCCAAGCGAGGGCGAAATTGCCTCCGCGCTGGAAGAGGAGGGCAAACGCATTCTTGCCTCCCTGCCGCACAGCGCTTACCGGATTGCCCTTTGCGTTGAGGGAAAGGAGCTTTCCTCCGCCGAGTTTGCCGCAAAGCTGGAGCAAATCGGGACTTCTCACGGAGCGTTGGCATTGGTGATCGGCTCCTCTTACGGGCTTTCGGCGGCGGTCAAATCGGCTTGTGATTTTCGTCTGTCGGTGTCCAAACTCACTTTTCCT
>CAMOHW010000019.1 GCA_946615525.1 uncultured Clostridia bacterium
CCGCCGAACCGGATGCTCCGGTTCGGCGGGCTTTTGTTTTTCAAACGCGGTTGACTTTGGTATGTTATACGCAGATGGACCAGCCGCCTTGCTCATAGATCGAATCCAGTTCGTTCTTGTCGGCGTCAAAGTCCTTGCCGCAAATGTCACAATGGTAATGCGCAACGGTGCCTTCCGAGTTGTTGCCTGCCGGCACTGCCGGGATCAAATCCCCATAGGTATGCTCTCCGACCGCGGGTCTGGTGGAATCGTAAATGGTTTCCAACTCTTCTTTGTCCTCGGTGGCGGCAAAGTCCTTGCCGCAAACCTCGCAGTGGTAGTGCGCAACGGTTCCGGCGTATCCGCAGTTGGGGTCGGTTGCCTCAATCAGGTCGCCGTAGGTATGCGCTTCCAAGGGGATCTCCTCGGTTTCGGCGGGTTGACCGCAAATGGAGCAGACCCGGTGTTTGGAGCCGACGGAATAGCAGGTAGAATCCTTGTCAATGATCCAATCGCCGGTGGGAATGTGGTTTCCGCTTGCCGGCTCGGTATCAATGGTCGCCAGTTCGTTTTTATCGGCGTCAAAGTTTTTGCCGCAGTCCGCGCAGTGGTAATGTCCGAGCGTTCCGCCCGTTCCGCAGTTGGCGGCAACCGCGGGGATCCATTCGCCGTATGTATGTCCGGCGGGATTGATGGCAATGTCTTCGGTTTTCGTTTTGTCGCAAACGGTGCAGGTATAAAGTTTGGTTCCGGTGGAAACGCAGGTCGCCTCCACGGAAACCTCGCCGTTGTTCCAGACGTGTCCGGCTGCCGGGATCACCAAATCTTCCACAGAGACCGGATTCTTTTCCGCGTCAAAGAAGGTGTCGCAGTCGGCACAATAATAGTGTCCTTTCACTCCGGGCTGGGTGCAGGAGGGAGCGGATTCTTCGATCCATTCCCCGTAATTGTGCTTTTCCGCGCAGGAACCCAGCGTTGGAACGAGCAACAGGGCAATCAGCAAAACAAATGCAATATTCCGTTTCATAGAAACTCTCCTTTTGTGATTTTGTGCTTTTCCTTTTCTATTGTATCACACCTTTTTTCGGTTGTCAATGCTATTTTTTTGGAAAGGAAAAAGGAAAAAGCCGGCAAGAGGGGATCCTCCGCCGGCTTTTTCCATCCGAAATACGGTTCAAACCGTATATCCCGCTTGTAACAGGGCTGCTTCCAATTCCGGAAGAATGCGGAGGAAGGTGATCAGATTGAAGATGAAAGAACCGATGCTGATGATGATGCCGGTAATGGCAATCCACCTGCCGGAGAGCATTGCGCGCGATTTGATCAGTCCGATGACGCTGAAGATCATGCCCAACAGGGGTGAGAAAAAGGCAAGGATCAATCCGGCAATGGCAAACCCGTTGGTTCTTTTTACGGGGGTGTTCAGGTCGATCGGTTCGCCCCAGGAACTTTGATTTCCGGAATAAAAGCCGTTTTGCTTTTGCTCCTCGTTTTGTTTTGCGCCGCAATAGGGACACCAAGCGGCAGTGCCGATCTCTTTTCCGCAATATCTGCAATACATAGAGTGGATTCTCCTTTTCGTTTGATGTTCGATTCTAAAAAACAACGGTATCCAGGCGGGAAAGCGCGATCCGCATTGCCGAGCCGTCCAGGCAGAGCAGAGTCAGCGTTGCGCTGTTGTTGTAAAAAACCGCCGAGGTATCGTTCACAAAAGTGACCGTCATCTTGTCGCGCAGGCGCAAGGGTTGGTGGTCAAGACTGATGTAGCGAATGTAAAGGGGGTTCAGGGTTGCCGCCTCGCCGGAGGGGGTAAAGCAGGGGATGGCGGCATCGGTCACCGTTCCTTTGCAGAAGGAGCGACCGCCCGAAGCATAGAGCCGCGTGCAGCGCAGAGCGCGGGCGGGATCAAACGGTTCGGACCTGTTTGCGGCGTTTTTGATCGCCGAGCGAATGGCAGACACCATCTGACCGCCGGAAACCAGGGAAACGCCCTCCATTTCGGGCGGAAGGTCAAGGTCGCAATCCGGATCGGCGAAAACGACCATTCCCAAAGGGCGCTCGGAGAGATGATAAAACTTTTTCATGGCGGCAAGAAAGCGCGCCGTTGTCCGCACGGGGCTGTGCAGGTCCTTGTGGGTTCCGTCGGCTTTGTCCTGGAAGAAGCGGTCACCGGTTGCCGAGGCGGAGATCATACCTTTCCAGCATTTGACCTCCAAAACCAAAGGGACGCCGTCCTGCACCACCAAAAAGTCTTTTTCCAGGTATCCCTCGCCATTCGGGATGATGACATTGCGAATGACGCAGTCAAACGACTCGCGCAATTTGCGGTAGATCATCTCCTCGCCTGCCGCGCCGTAGGCCTCAACCGGGTTGGTCAACGGCAGTTTTTTTGCAAACATTCTGCGCGTCAAACGGCGAAATATCGATTCCGGCACAGGAAACACCTCCTTTTTGGGGGATCTCTGCCCCTATTTTACCACAAAAGGGTGCCGAATGCAAGCAAAAACCGGCGATTCGGCAAAGAAAACGCAAAAAAGACCTGTTTTTTCTTATATAATAGGAAAAAATTTTTGAAAAAAACTTGACAACCGGAAAAAACTGTGTTATAATGCCTTTACCTCTGCGAGAGGGCTTTTTCTTTGTGCGCCAAAAACGGGCAAAGAAAAACCGGCGCAGCGCCAAACCGATCGGATCGGGAACGCGCCGGGCTTTCGGGAGGGAGGTACACAAATCATTATTATAGGAGGTGCCGCTAAATGGCCAATGATGCAAGAGTCAAAATTACTCTGGTTTGCACCGAATGCAAGCAGAGAAACTATGACACAAAGAAAAACAAGAAAAATGACCCTGACAGATTGGAAATGAAGAAGTATTGCAAGTTTTGCCGCAAGCATACCCTTCACAAAGAGTCCAAGTAAGGCGGAGGTGACAAGATGACGTGGTTTAAGAATATGACAACGCCGGGCAAGGTCTGGCTGATCGTCGGAGTCGTCGCTCTGGTTGCCGCCGTAGTTCTTTGCATTGTCTTCCGCAAGAAGCTTGCAAAGCTACTCCGCGTTTACAAAAGCGAGGTCAAAAAAATCGTTTGGTTCCCCTGGCCGCAGACCAGAAGAAGCACGCTGCTCGTTTGGGTGGTTTTGCTCATCAGCGCAGTGGTGATCTGTTTGTTGGATTTGGGACTTGGCAAAGGGCTTCAGGCGATTTTGAGTAAGATCGGATAATCGGGTATTGCAAGTATGAGCGATATCAATGAAATGAACGTTGGCGTGAGATGGTATGTGGCGCACACCTACTCGGGCTACGAAAACAAAGTAAAAGCAAATCTGGAAAAAATCATCGAAAACCGCGGGCTCGGACACCTGATTTTTGACATTCGCATTCCTGTTGACACCGTGATTGAAAAGAACGGCGAAGAGGAAAAGGTGAAGGAAGAAAAGAAATGCCCCGGCTATGTGTTCGTTAAGATGATTATGAACGAGGAGAGCTGGCACGCCGTGCGGAACATCACCGGCGTTACCGGATTTGTGGGACCGGGATCCAGACCCACCCCCCTGGAGGACGCGGAAGTGGAAGCACTTTCCATCGAGGAAGCTCCGCAGGTCAAAGTCTCCTTCGCCGTTGGCGACGAGGTCAACATTGTAAACGGTCTGTTCGAGGGTATGAGCGGTGTGGTGCAAACCATTTCCGAGGACCTCAAAACCGTTACCGTTCTGGTCAAGCGCGGCTCGCGTAATATGCCGGTCGAACTGGATATGAGCGAGGTCAAAGCCGTCGGCTGACCAACACCCTTTGGCGGAGGGTTTCCGTCAAAATGCGTGGGAGGAAGAAAAATTTTTGCAATTCTTCCGCAAAAAACCACATTGGAGGTTAGAAAACTACTATGGCAAAGAAAATTTTGGGCTATATCAAATTGCAGCTTCCCGCAGGGAAAGCAACTCCCCAGCCGCCGGTTGGTCCCGCCCTGGGTCAGTATGGCGTTGCAATTCCGGTTTTCACCAAGGAATTCAACGAAAGAACCAAAAATGATATCGGTTTGATCATTCCCGTGGTCATTACCGTTTATGCAGACCGCTCCTTCACCTTCATCACCAAAACGCCTCCGGCACCGGTGCTGATCAAAAAGGCCTGCGGCATTGAAACCGCTTCGGATAAGCCGAACAAGACCAAGGTGGCAAAACTGACCAAAGAACAGGTCAAAAAGATTGCCGAAACCAAAATGCCCGACCTCAACGCCGCTTCTATAGAAGCCGCAATGAGCATGATCGCCGGTACCGCCCGCTCGATGGGCATTACCGTGGAAGACTGAAAGGAGGGCATGAACCATGGCTAAATTCGGAAAGAAATATGCAGATAGCGTAAAGCTCTACGATAAGAGCAAACAATACGATCCCGCCGAGGCACTCTCCCTCGTTTGCCAGACTTCCAAGGCGAAGTTTGACGAAACCATTGAAGTTCACGTCCGCCTGGGCGTTGACTCCCGCCATGCCGACCAACAGGTCCGCGGCGCAGTCGTTCTTCCCAACGGAACCGGTAAAACGGTCAAGACCCTCGTTTTCGCCAAGGGCGACAATGTGCAAAAAGCACTTGACGCAGGCGCCGATTATGTTGGCGGTGCGGAATACGCCGATAAGATCGTCCAGGAAAACTGGTTCGATTTCGACGTAGTCATCGCTTCCCCCGATATGATGGCTGTCATTGGTAAACTGGGTAAAGTTTTGGGTCCCAAGGGCTTAATGCCTTCTCCCAAAGCAGGAACTGTTACCCCCGACGTTGCCCGTGCCGTTACCGAGGCAAAAGCCGGTAAGATCGAGTATCGTCTGGATAAAACCAACATCATTCACTGCCCCATCGGCAAAGCATCTTTCGGTGATGCAAAACTGAAAGAGAACTTTGATACGCTGCTTGGCGCCATCATCAAGGCAAAGCCGGCGTCTTCCAAGGGTCAGTATATCAAGAGCTGTGTGATCGCTTCTACGATGGGTCCCGGCATCAAGATCAACCAGGCAAAACTGGGTTGATTCCCCAAAAAAGACAAAATACGGGCGCGACAATTTTTGTCGCGCCCGGTTTTTTATTGCAAAACAACGGCAGATTTTGGCGGAAGGATCAAATTGGAACGGGAAAGCTTTGGCGCCTTTCCGGCGTGGAGCAATACCGAACGGTAGCGGGCAGGAATGCGCAAATGCAGCGGATCTTGCGTCAGGTTGGCGGCGATCAGCAAGCGGTCACCGGATCTGTCACGCGCACGGCGCTCGTAGCATACAGAGCCGGCAGGACTATCCAAAAAGCGGAAGGTGCCGCGCAGGGCGGGGTGGTTTGCCCGCAACTCTCCCAATCTACAGTAAAAGGCGCGCAGGGAGCGGTCGGGGTGCGCCCAGGGGTAGGGCATCCGGCAGAAGGGATCGCGGTAGCCCTCCAAACCCGCCTCGTCGCCGTAATAGACCGAGGGAACGCCGTAAACGGTAAATTGCAAGAGCGCGCCGATCTCCAAAAGCAGTATGGCTTTGGCGCGTGCCTCAGGCGAGAGCCGACGGGTGGAAAGTTCGGCGTTGGAAAATCCTTCGCCCTCGCTCGGGTCGCCCAAAACGGTCAGAATGCGGGCGGTGTCATGCGTGCCCAACAGGTTCATCAGGCAGTCGCAAACGGCGGGAGGGTAGGAAACGGCAATTTCGGTCAGCGTCGCGCGGAAAAAGGCACTGTCACCGTGGAGCAGCAGGGCAAGCACGGCGTTGCGAAAGGGGTAGTTCATCACACCGTCCAACTGTCCGCCCCAAAGGTAGGGGCGCAGGGAACCGTAGGAAACTTTATCGGCGGCGTTCTCCCAAACTTCTCCCAGGATCAGGGGATCGGTACCGCGCTCGCGTCCGGCGGATTTTACCGAGGCGCGAAACTCGTTCAAAAAGTCGTCGCAAAGTTCGTCGGCAACATCCAAGCGCCAGCCGTCCGCTCCGCGGCGAATCCAACGGGCGGCAATTCCGTTCTTGCCGGTAAAATAGTTCCGGCAGGCGGAGTTGTGCTGGTTCAGGCGCGGCAGAATGGGAATGCCCCACCAGCTTTCGTAGTCGTCCGGAACCCGGCGGAAGGAGAACCAGGAGGCATAGGGCGAGTCAGGCGATTGATAGGCGCCAAGCTCCGGGTAGGTTCCGCGGCGGTTGAAGTAGCGGCTGTCGTCGCCGGGGTGGTTGAAAACACCGTCCAAAATCACGCGCATCCCACGCGCGTGCGCGGCGGCAATCAGCTTGTCAAACGCTTCGTCGCCGCCCAAAAGGCTGTCGATCTTCTCATAGTCGGCGGTATCGTAACGGTGGTTGGAAACCGACTCAAACACAGGGGAGAGGTAAAGAACGGTCACGCCCAGTTTGGCAAGGTCATCCAGCTTTTCGGTAATGCCGGCAAGGTTGCCCCCGAAAAAGAGGTCGTTGGCAAGCGGCGCGCCCGGTGCCTCGGCAAATTGGGGAATGCCGTTGTCCCAATCTTCTTCCAGGCGCCCAGTGTGCAGTTTTCCACAATTTTTGGCGCGGAAAAAGCGGTCAACGAAGATGTGATACATCGTGCCGCCGGCAAACCAGGCAGGGGTGCGGAAGTCCGAGCGGTAAATCAACATCCGGAAGCGGTTGGCGTTGTGGTCGCAAAGGGTAAAGTGCAAATTGTCGGTCGCGTTGGTAAACAGAGTGCGCTCACCCCGTAAAAAGAGAAACTCGTAGCGGTATAGTCCGCCCTCGGGCGGCGCAAGTTTTTTTGTGTCCAGCGTAACGGTGTAAAGGTCTTGCCCTCGGTCAATGCCGAAAAAGGAGAGGGGCAGATCGGCGGGGTCTTGCCCGTCGGCGCCCAGACGCAGGACAACAGCGCGGCAACCCAGAGCGCGCGGCACGCGCAGGGTAAAGGTAACCGCCTCACCGCGGCGAAAGGCGTTGCGCTCGGTGCGGCGGGAGCCCACCGTGCAAAGGATGGTCGGCGTTTTTCCGGCTTCCATTTGTGTAAACAGTTTGGGATACATGGCAAAAGCGGCGGCACCGCGCTCCTTTCTTGCAAAAATCACAGTCCTATTTTACCATAGATTGCCCCAAAAGGCAATGCTTTTTTCCGCCCGAATGAAAAAAACTTGATTTTTTCCCGCGCGCGCGTTATAATAAAGGAAGAAACGAAAAAGAGGGGACAACGGAAAACATGAACCTTTGCGACAGAAACACGGTGCGCCGACTGATGGCGAGCTACGGCATTTCCTTCCGTCAGGAGTTCGGGCAAAACTTTTTGACCGATTCGGGCGTGATTGAGGAGATTGCCGACGCGGCATATCCCACAAGCGACTGCACCGTTTTGGAGATTGGCCCCGGCATTGGAACACTGACACGCGCGCTTTGCGAGCGGTATCGGCGAGTGGTTGCCCTGGAAATTGACCGCAACCTGATCCCGGTCCTGGGCGAAACGCTTGCCGATTTTGACAATGTGACGGTGGTGAACGCCGATGTGATGAAAACCGACCTTGCCGAACTGCTGGCTCCGGCGTTTGCCGAAGGTCCGGTGGCGGTTTGCGCCAATTTGCCCTATTACATCACCTCGCCAATCCTTATGAAACTGCTGGAAAGCGAACTGCCCTTTTGGGGAGTGACGGTGATGGTGCAAAAGGAGTTTGCCGACCGGCTTTGCGCCGCGCCGGGGGGCAAGGAATACGGTGCCATTACCGTTTCCGCCGCCTACCGCGGGAAAGCCGAAAAGATTTTGAAGGTTCCTGCCGACCGGTTTTTGCCGGCGCCGAAGGTGGATTCGGCGGTGGTGCGCCTGCGCCTTTACGGCAGGGAAAAACCCATCGTCCCAAAGGATGAAGCCCTCTTTTTCAAGGTGGTGCGCGCCGCCTTCGGGCAACGGCGCAAAACGCTGACCAACGCGCTTTCCACAGGATTCCCCGAATTGGAAAAGGCAACCTTTGCCGACCTTTTGACCAAACTCGACCTGCCTGCCGACATTCGCGGCGAGCGCCTCTCTGTGGAGCAGTTTGTAAACTTGTCGGATCTGATTTTGGAAGTGGGAAAATAAAAATTGTATATTCGCCGCGCCGGCTGAGACATATGCCTTTGGCAAATGCCTCAGCACAAAAGAGAGCCAAACGCATTTTGCGCTTGGCTCTCTTTTTCCAAACCGCCGAACGGCGGTTGGCGCGGCGGTGGTTTTATTTTGCAATGGTGCCGTCGATACAGCGGACGGTGTAGCTTCCGGTGTTGTCGTTCCAACCATAGTCTTTATTAATGGCATCCCATTGTGCTTTGGTGCCTTGATAGACAATGCTCATCAAATCGATGCAGTGTTGGAACGCAAACCTGTCAATGGAGATCACGCTGCCCGGGACGGTTACGCTTGTCAAACTGTTACATCCGTAGAACGCCTCGAATCCGATGTAGGTCGCGCCGTCCGGAATGATGACGTTTGTTAAACGGTAGCAATCTTTGAACGCATAGCCCGCAATACATGTCACACTATCCGGCATGGTCACACTCGTCAAAGAAGCGCAATTGTTAAACGCATACTCTACAATGCTTGTTACGCCGGCCGGAATGGTAATGCTTGTCAAGGACGTGCAACCGGAGAACGCATTTCCAAGCTGTTTCAAACTTGCCGGGAGGGCGATGCTCGTCAAGGCAGTGCAATTGTAGAACGCGCCATCCTCAATGCTTTCCAAGTGGCTGTTTTGTTCAAAAGTCACGCGTGAGAGCTTTTTGCAATATCCAAATGCCCATTCTTCGATGCTGGTTACGCTGTTTGAAATGTTAACACTTGTTAAATTCTCACAACCGTAGAATGCCTCGGTTCCAATGAAGGTCACGCTGTTCGGGATGGTCACGCTTGTCAGGGATTTGCACTTTTTAAAAGCCCAGTTCTGAACACCAATTACAGTATCACCTTTCGGGGAAACCGACGGAATGACTACGGCGGTATCGGTGCACTCCCCTATTCCGCCGACATAGCAAGTGCGGTCGCTATTTGAATTAAAATGCAGTCCCGAAGATTCTTTTTTTACCTCTTTTGCTTCTTTTGGCTCTTCTGTTTTTTCTATTTTTTCTGGTTCTTTTGATTTTTCTGCCTCTTCTGCTCCTTCTTTCGCGCTGCAAGCCGGGAAAAGCAGGATTGCTACCAAAAGCAGGGATAAAATGATCAAGATTTTGTGTTTCATTCTGTTTCTCCTTTTTATAAATATCTAATGTATACATTATATCATGTAAAAATCTATTTGTCAAGGAATTTTTGATATATAATCTATACATTATATAATGTGCAAGAAGGAGGGCGAAAATGAAACTGAGAATCCTGGATATTTTGAAGGAAAAAGGCAAAACCAAGTATTGGCTGTATATCCAACTGGGGTTGAGCTACCAAAATTTCAGCAAGATGATCAACAATCAAACAAATGGGATCAAGTTTGAAAATCTGCAAGCCCTTTGCGACATTTTGGAATGTTCGCCAAACGATTTATTTGAAGAATATTATCAAAAATAAAGCCTGTTCGTTGCAGAACAGGCTTGTTTTATATCATTCGTAGCGGCGAATCAAACCATTTTCCAAAAACTCCCAAAACCCTTTTGAAAGTTCTTTTAGAGGGTGGGGGTGCAGGGGGCGGGGGACATTTTCTTACAAGAAAAGTTCCCCGCCCCCTGCGCATTCCCTCCCCCTAAAACTTCGGCGTATAGTCTGCCGAGGCCGAGGAGGGGGATTGGGAAAAGCCGGCAAAACCGAGTTCTTCGGCAGTTTTCAGAACCGATTGATATTCAAAGGAAGTCAGGCGACGGGCAAGGGTTGCGGGCGCGCCGGGCTCCAAAAAGTCGGGGGTGTATTGGGACATGAGCGAGAGCAGAAATTGCGAGGGGGAAAAGCGAGCGGCAAGCGCCGAGAGGAGAGCGAGCGAATCGGCGCGGTGACCGGGCAGGACCAGGTGCCGGACGATCACGCCGCGGGCAAGCGAGCCGTCGGGCGCATAGACCGGGGCGCCCACCTGCCGGAGCATTTCGGCAAGCGCGGCGGTGGAGAGCGCAAAATAGTTTGGAGCAGAAGAAAGAGAGATGGCAAGATCATCCGAAAAATACTTGCAGTCGGGCAGGTAAATGTCGATCAAACCGTCCAGAGCGCGCAAAGTTTCCACCGACTCGTATCCCCCGCAGTTGTAAACCACGGGAATGTGCAGTTTTGGGCGGATCTCGCGCAAAACCGGGACCAGAGCCAGGGCATAGTGCGTTGGCGTGACCAGGTCAATGCAGGCGGCGCCTTTGGCTTGCAGATCGAGCATGGCGGCGGCAAGTTCTGCGGCGGTCAGGTCCCGCCACTGGCCGGGCTTG
>CAMOHW010000020.1 GCA_946615525.1 uncultured Clostridia bacterium
AGTATAAGAGGGATCTTTCCAGAAATCTGCCCATTGAACTTCCGAAAAACTATTTTCCGGGCGACGACCCCACCAAGGCGCCGCAATCCACTTGGCGTTCGGGAGCCAATCTGCTGTTTTCCAACTGGCTGAACTACTTTGTCTATCAGGCAACGCCTTATCGGCTGGACGAGATCCCGTCGATTTGACAATCAAAAATCCCGCGGAACGCTTGTTCCGCGGGATTCTTTTGTTTGGTTCAATCTTTCAAAAACGTTTTCAGGGCGGCGGTGATTTTTGCGGATACCACGCGGTATCCTGCGTCGGTCAAATGCACGCCCTCAATGGTATATTCGGCTACAATTTCGTTTGTTTCCGGGTCACAAAGCGGGGTGTAGAGATCCACAAATGTGCAACCGTATTGTTCTGCCATCTGCTCAATTTTTTGGTTGCCCATTCTCATGGTATCGTTGTATTCCGCCCAGCGATTTCCAAGCACGGTCAGGGAACACCAAACAATTTTTGCCTGCGGTAGGTGCTCTTTCAGACCGGTGATGATTTTTCCGTAGTTTTCATAAACGCTTTCCAAACTTTTGCCGCCCAAAATATCGTTGCCGCCAATCAAAAGGACAATCGCTTTTGGGTTGGTATCGTATGCCGAAACTTGCAGGCGATCGACCAGACCGTAGGAGGTTTCGCCGCCGATGCCGCGGTTGAAGCAGGAATATTCAGGATAATAGACGCTCAAATCGCAACCATCGGTCAAACTGTCGCCCAAAAACACCACATCCACATTCGGGTTCGTTTGATTTTCCAAACGGTAGGTGGAAAGTTTGTTTTCGTAATATTCGCGGATCAATCGGGCGGTTTCCTCGTGCTTTTTCCTGGCTTTTGTGCGGTTGTAGGCAATCGCCGCCAGACCGACGAACAGAGCCATGATGAGAGCGCAGGATATTGCAAATATCACAAATTTCTTTTTGCTCATTTTTTATTCCTCTCGATCTTTCAGCAATCTGCCCCCTTATTGTAACATGAAAAAAAGGGGAAGTCAAGAAAAATGAAATTACAAAAAACAAAAAAACACTTGACAAACGAAAAAAAGAACGGTATAATAAAAAAGTCCGCAAGACACTGCAAACGGCATTTTGCGGATGAGTACACGGAGAAGTACTCAAGAGGCCGAAGAGGCGCCCCTGCTAAGGGTGTAGGCCGGGCAACCGGCGCGAGAGTTCAAATCTCTCCTTCTCCGCCAGAAAAGGCTCGTCTTTTGTATATCAAAAGACGAGCCTTTTCAACTAAATCCATCTTTCGCCTTTCGGGGCCTCGGTAATAATTATGATACGATATTATGGAGGTATAAACAATGGACAATATAAAGCGCACTCGTTTTTCGAAAGACCCTATTACTTTTCAATTTGATGCAACAGACTTTTTCAAAATACACGAATGGTTTTTTAACAAGGATAGTAAGAAATTTCACCTCTTGGATGAAGAGCGTAATTTAGAAATTTACGAGAAATACTATAAGTTTACGAGCAAATACCTCGTTTGTTTGTTCGTGGGAGTCAAACTTACTAATTTCGGACAGAGCGAAAGACCAAAGATTGAATTCATTCAAGTGGTGGAGCGCGATGGGAGCGAAATAGATATATTGAAAACAAAGATAAAGAGTTTATACGCCCATCACGCAAATCCAGATAGAATAAAGGCGATAGAAAAGGTTATAGCTTTAATCCCTCCTTATGAATCACAAGTTGTGCCTCGCGAACAAAAATCTTTTGGCGACTATGTGGTCGATTTAGGTTACAAAACTTTTCTCAAAAACTTGCAAAAAGAGTATGTCGTTTTAGATCTTGAAACAAATGGGTTGAGGGAAAAATATGATGATGTCCTGTCCATCTCCATTTATGATCCACAAAACGGCTTATGCTATAATCGATTCCTTCCTTTGGATTATCAGCCAGTGGTATTGACGACAAGAATCAACGGTATAAAGCAAGAAGATGTGGAGTCTTGTGGGCATATAACTCAAGAAGAATTAGACGAACTAATAAGCACTTTCAAGTTAAAAGAACGTATTATTCTTGTTTATAGCGGAGGGAATGGTACGTTTGACTCGTCGTTTTTGTGTAATTATTGTGCGCGCCACAAATTATGCGGAATAGAAGGGTTACAATATGAAAACATAAAAGACTATACGCCTTATCTCGGTATGGGTTACGAAGGAATGCGAACAAAAGATAATCTTTGTAAATTATTCGGAATCGAGGGCGTGACTGATATACACTCGGGTGCAAACGACTGCTTATTAGAATGGAAATTATTCGAAGCCATTAAGGTTACAAGACCATTTTTCAAGAACGGCTACCTATTCTCTTTTTCGGATGAGTATATTGTACCGATTACAATGCTCCTTGCCGAGCCGCAACTTGGAATGTACAAAGGGATAGAGAGAAGATTTATTGTGGGAGTTCCCTCGTTAGTATATCAATATAATTTTCCTGAAGATGTATCAGAAAGATTAAAGCGGTTTCCTAACAATATAACGGGAATTGCTCTTGAAAACGCTATTTATGGGTTGATATCACCGGAAAAGCAAGATAACTGTGCTTTCCTCTTAGAGAACAAAAAGAAATGTCAGTGTATTGGTTATCTCAAATCAAACCGAGAAGAAATCCCAATTGCAACGCTAGACGATGGAACAATCAAATCGCTTGATTTTCATCATGACGCATTTATAGACGAAGTCAATGCAGTGTCAAGGCTTTTTGCGGAAAATATTGGCGATACAATAGGGTTTATTAAACATAAAATCTTCTGCGATGTGCCGATAAAAAAAGAAGAGCTGATTATTTCCGAAGACAAAAAAGTTTTGGCAATATGCGATCTTTCCAGTGATAAGACGGTTCTTGAGATAAAAACGGGAAACGTATTATTCCATTCTCCGCGCTTAGATTATGAATATATAATAGTGCCTGGTTATTCACAACAACTGTATTATGAAACAAATGGGCGTAGTCCGTTTATAATGTCTATCGTATTCGACGTATTTGGCAAAGTAACCATTAACATTTATTCTGTCGAACTGCTGGATATGACAGAAGAAGCAAAAGGCAAAAGGCCAAAACTTATGGATCGAGAACAGAAAATAATTGAATTGATAAAAGAGAATGAGCGTATCTCTATACCCAAAATGTCCAGGCATTTACATGTATCTGGAATAACAATCCAACGCACACTTGAATTTCTGAGAAGGTGGGGATACGTAAAAAGAGAAGGGAGCAAGACAGCAGGCAGATGGGTGATTATTCCTGACGAAACATAAAATAGGCGATACACATAAGCTAATCAAAGTGCTACATTACAAAGGAACCATTATGAAAAAAATACTCTTATTTGTTTTATTGATCGCGCTGATTTTTTGCGGCATTTCCTGCAAGCAAAAAACGGTGGCGACCCCGATCGGCGCGCTGACCTCTTTTGCAGTGGAAGGCGGCGTCAGCACGGTCACAAATCAGCCTGCAAAGGTGGTGCTTCTCTATGGTCAGTCCAACGCTACCGGATGCGCCATCAACGCATATTTGAATCAAAAATCTCCTTCCGACTACGCCGAAGCCGAGGCCGGATATGCAAATGTCCTCATCAACTTCATCACCGAGAACGGGAACAACTCTTCCGGCGGATATTTTGTGCCAACAACCTTGGGGCAGGGCGCTTCCAAAGATCATTTTGGCCCGGAAGTGGGTATTGCGAGTGATTTATCTGCAAGATTCCCCAATGAAACCGTTTTCATCATCAAATATTCCTGGGGCGGAAGTGTTTTGGCAAACCAATGGCTGGATGGCAACGGCGAGCGGGGCGAACTCTATGCGGCGGCGCTCAACTTTACCAAAACCTCGCTCGACTTTTTGAGGGGGCAGGGCTACCTCCCCGAAATTGCGGCGGTCTGCTGGATGCAGGGGGAAAGCGATGCCGTTGACAAGGGAACCGCAAAAGAGTATTACCGCAACACCAAAAACTTTGTGAGCGATTTGCGCAAAGACTTGAAAGATTACAGTTCCACTCCCTTTTTGTTCCTTGACGCCGGTATTGCCGAGATTGATGTTTGGAAACATTTTGAAATCGTCAATCAGGCAAAGGCACGCTTTGCCAAAACCGATGACAACAACATCTATTTCAGCACAACAGCCCTGGGGCTGACGACCGATCAGGAACCCGAAGGTTCCCCCGATATTGCTCACTACGATGCGCAAAGCGCCCTTATCCTGGGAAAAGAATTTGCCAAATACATTCGCTGATTACGGAGAAAAGAAGTATGCTCAAACGATTCATTCGCTATTATCGCCCACACCGGCTCATCTTCTGGCTGGATATGTTTGCCGCGCTTGGAGTTGCCGTCATCGGCGTGTTGTATCCTATGGTCACGCGCCGAATGCTGAACGATTATATTCCCCAAAAGGAATACAAGATGATCGCCATTATGGGCGCCGTTTTGCTGGGCGTTTACCTTGCCCGTATGGGGTTCAACTTTTTTATGCAGTATTACGGCCATGTAATGGGCGTCCGGATGCAGAAACAGATGCGCGCCGACCTGTTTGGGCATATTGAAACCCTGCCATACAGTTTTTTTGACAACAACGAAACCGGAAGCCTGATGTCCCGCCTGACCAACGATTTGTTCGATGTCAGCGAACTTGCCCATCACGGTCCCGAAAACCTAATTATTTCGGCTATTTCGGTGGTGGTTTCGTTTGTGTATCTCTGCACCATCAACTGGGGTTTGACGCTCATCATTTTTGCCTGCACCCCCTTTCTTTTGACCATTTCGCTGCTCCTGCGCCGCAAAATGCGCTCGGCGTTCAAACGCAGTCGCCAATCGGTTGCCGAGATCAATGCCTCGGTAGAGGGGAGCATTTCGGGCATTCGGGTGACCAAAGCGTTCAACAACTCCGAAAAGGAAGAAGAGAAGTTTGATGTAGGCAACCAAAAGTTTGTTGCCGCGCGCACCGACGCCTACCGCGCTATGGGGCAATTCCATTCGGCAACCACCTTTATTACAGACGTTTTCAATGTGGTCATTCTGGTTGCCGGCGGCTTTTTCCTTTACAGCAGGCAAATCGGCTTGGGTGATTATTCCGCGTTTGTGGTTTCCATTCATCTGTTCATTTCCCCGGTCATGACGCTGATCAATTTTATGGAGCAATACCAGGACGGTGTTACCGGTTTTGAGCGGTTTGTGGAGATCATGGACACTCCATCGGAAATGGATTCCGCGGGCGCTACCGATATGGGACGCGCCGAAGGAAAAATCGAGTTTCGGGATGTGACCTATGCGTATGACGGCAAACATGATGTTCTCAACGGCGTCAACCTGAACATTGAGGCGGGGAAAAAGTTTGCACTGGTTGGCCCTTCCGGTGGCGGCAAAACCACCATTTGCCACCTCATCCCGCATTTTTATGATGTTTCCAACGGCGGTATTTTCATTGACGGCAGGGAGATCCACTCCATCACATTGCGCTCGCTCCGGCAGAATATCGGGATCGTCCAACAGGATGTTTACCTGTTCAATTCCTCCATTCGCGAAAACATCCTTTACGGGCGCCTGGACGCCACCGATGAGGAGATTTACGAGGCGGCAAAACGGGCGAATATCCATGATTACATCCTTTCGCTTCCGGATGGCTACGAAACGCAGATCGGCGAGCGGGGAGTCAAACTTTCCGGCGGACAAAAACAGCGGCTTTCCATTGCACGCGTCTTCCTCAAAGATCCGCCTATCCTCATTTTGGACGAGGCGACCAGCGCTTTGGATAATGCCACCGAAATTCAAATTCAAAAGGCACTGGACGAGCTTTGCCGCGGCAGGACCACCCTGGTGGTGGCGCATCGGCTTTCCACTGTGAAAAATGCAGACGAGATCGCCGTCATTGAGAATGGAAAAATTACCGAGCAGGGCACGCACACAGAGTTGGTGGCGCTTGGCGGCAAGTATGCCGCGCTCTACCGGATGCAGTTCCGGGATTTGGAGGATTAAAGGCGTTTTTCGTCGAAAATATTTCAAAAAAAATCATCAAAAAGTCTTTTCATTTTTTCTTTTTTCATGTATAATAGATTTAGAGATATCTATGTTTCAATTTATGGAAAGGAAGTAGTTCAAAAATGAAGCAGAAATTCAATATTACCGTTGCGGATATGCAGCTGAATATCGTCAGTGATGCCAGCCCCGAAGAGGTGGAAGCCATTGTTGGAATGCTGGATCGCAAAATGAGGGATATCAGTTTGAAAAGTCCCCGTTGCACCAAAAACGAAGCGGCAATTCTCTGCGCACTTTCCTATTGTTCCGAGCGCCAGGCGGCACAGGAGACCGCGAAAAAAATGGAGCGGGAATGCATTCGCTTTGAAACTGAGAACGAACGCTTGAAAAAGCAGATCGAATCGCTGAAAATTGAGTTGAACGGCGTCCGCGAGGACAATGCCGCCATGCGCTCGATTTTGACGCATACCGGCGGTGAGAACGCAGAGGCGATGCCTGAGGTCAAACCGGCAGTCAAGGTTGCCCCGGGGGACCAGTTGACGGTTGATATTCCTGCTGCCGCTCCGGTCGAGAGTGCTACACCGGTCGTTGAGGAATCCACCGAGCAACCGGCAAAAGGCAAAAGCCGTGTAGGCACGATGTTTGATCTACTTACTTTTAGCGACGTCTGATTTTTTATGAACGATCAAAAACTCAAAAAGCCGGAGCTATTGTGCCCGGCTGGTTCAGCACCGGCATTGGATGCGGCAATTGAAGGCGGAGCCAACGCCATCTATCTTGGCGGAACCGCCATGAACGCGCGCATCCATGCCGGCAACTTTACGCCGGTGGCGCTTCGGGAAGCCGTCAAAAAAGCGCATGCCTATGGTGTAAAGATCTATTTAACGCTCAATACGCTGGTAACCGACTATGAGTTGCCAGCGTTTTTAGAAGCCGCGTGGGATGCCTCCGAGGCAGGAGTGGACGCTTTGATCGTTGCCGACATCGGCGGTGCCGTGGCAATTCACCGCGCCATTCCGGACCTGGAACTTCATGCCAGCACGCAAATGTCCGGCCACAACAGCGAAATGGCAAAACAGTTGCAATCTTTGGGCTTTTCGCGCATGGTGGCGGCAAGAGAGATCAGCGAGGAGAACCTGAAACTTCTTTTGCAAAACTCTCCAATCGAAACCGAACTGTTTGTGCATGGCGCGCTTTGCGTTTGTCATTCCGGGCAATGCTTGTTTTCCTCTATGGTGGGGGGCAGGAGCGGTAACCGCGGTGAATGTGCCCAGCCCTGTCGTCTTCCTTACGGCAACGGCTCCTATCCGCTCTCGCTCAAAGACCTGTCTTTGGCAAACCACATTCCCAAGCTCATCTCGCTGGGTGTTTCCTCGTTGAAAATTGAGGGAAGAATGAAATCCCCCGAATATGTGCGGGATGTGACTGCCGTTTTCCGGCGCTTGTTGGATGAGGAACGCGCCGCAAATGCGCGCGAAATGCAAATTTTGACCGACGCTTTTTCCCGTCAAGGATTTACCGACGGGTATTTTACAGGCAAACTCGATTCTTCTATGCTCGGCGTTCGCAGAGAGGCGGACAAGGAAAGCTCGCGCCGGGTCCTTTCTTTTGCCGGATTGGCGAAAAAAGTCGAACTCGATCTTGCGGCAAAAATCTGCCGGGAAAAACCTGCAACCATGACCCTGAAAAACGGTGACCTGACGGTCACCGTTTCGGGAGAGGTTCCACAGGCGGCAAAAACCGCACCGCTGACCAAAGAAGATGTTGTGCGCAGTCTTTCCCGCATGGGGGGAACGCCTTATCAGATCGCGAATGCGACCGTTACAGTGGATGAGGGCGTCATGTTGCCGATTTCACGGCTCAATGACCTGCGCCGCCGCGCCGTGGAGGCACTGGACCGGGCACAAATGCCGCCCAAACGGGAGCGCTTGCCCATTACATGGCATACCGAAACACCGGCACCGAAGGATTGCCGCACGGCAAGATTTTACCGCCCGGAGCAAATTACCCAACAGGCACGCGACTATTTTGAACGCATTTTTCTGCCGCTGGATGTTTATGCGCCGCTTGCCGACGGTGTTGTGCTTCCGGCTGTGATTTTTGACGGTGAGATCCCCAAAGTTCGCCGGCAGTTGCAACTTGCAAAAGAGCAAGGAGCAAAATGGGCATTGGTGGGCAATTTGGGGTATTTGAAACTGGCGCAAGACGCAGGATTGACCCCTGTCGGCGATTATCGTTTGAACATTACCAATCGCGAAAGTGCCGCGTTTTACCGGTCGCTTGGTTTGGAAGATCCTGTTCTTTCGCCGGAGTTGACCTTGCCGCAACTGCGCGACATTGGCGGGGGAAGCCAGACCATTGTTTACGGCAGGATCCCGTTGATGACGCTGGAACGCTGTATTTCCAAAAGCAAAGACGGGTGTCGCCTCTGTGAGCAGGGAAAACAAGTTTTGATCGATCGCAAGGGAGCCGTTTTTCCGGTCCTGCGCGAACAGGATCACCGCAATATTGTCTATAACAGTCTGCCGACCGCCATGCCGGATCGCATGGATCAGTTGGCAAAATATCAGATCCGTTCCTGGCATTTTCTCTTTTCTGTGGAAACGCCGGAGGAGGTAGATTCCGTCATTCGCGCCTACCAAAAAGGAATGCCGCTCGGAAGGCAGGTCCGCAGGATCGGCTCTTAAAAATCAATCAATTCATCAAAGAAAGGGGGCAGGCGAAGTGTTACGCGCTTTGTGGAACAAGATCAAAGAATCAGCAATATCGATCCTTCCGGTCACATTGATCGTTCTTTTGCTCGGACTTACGCCGCTGGTCTCCTTTACATGGCAGGAAAATATTGCTTTTCTCATTGCCGCCGCGGCGTTGATTCTGGGAATGGCGCTGTTCAATCTGGGCGCCGATATGGCAATGACGCCGATGGGGGAACAGGTCGGCTCCGGGCTTTCCAAATCCCGTAACATTTGGCTGTTGTTGTTCGTTTGCTTTTTGCTGGGGGCGTTCGTTACCATTGCCGAGCCGGATGTTTCGGTTTTGGGTGAGCAGGTCGCGGGAATGATGGACAGCCGCGTTTTGATGATCGTGATCGGTTGCGGGGTGGGATTTTTCCTGGTGCTTGCCGTTTTGCGAATCGTTACAAAGATTCGCCTTTCCATGATGTTGCTTTATTTTTATTTGGTTTTATTTGCGCTTTCGGCATTGATCGCCGTAAAGGGCGGTGCGCACTTTTTGCCCATTGCTTTTGATTCGGGAGGGGTGACCACCGGACCCATCACCGTTCCGTTCATCATGGCACTCGGCGTTGGCGTTGCCGTTACGCTGGGCGGGAAAAACGCCGGTGAAAACAGCTTCGGTCTGGTTGCGCTTTGCTCGGTGGGACCCATTCTTGCCGTTTTGGCACTTGGACTATTGGCAAGGGGAACACCGGTTTACACTCCCGCGGATTATAGTCTGGAATCCCATCTTGGCCTTGCATTGGGAAAAACGGTCTTGCATATTGCCGGGAAAGTGGGCATTTCGCTTGGCTTGATCGTGTTGTTCTTTTTAATCTTGCAGGCAACCTTTCTTCGTTTGCCGCGCCGCAAGCTGTATCAAATGGCAATCGGCATTGGCTATACGTTTGTCGGCATGGTCATTTTCCTTTCGTCTGCAACGGTCGGTTTTTTGCCGATCGGCTACCAAATCGGTTCCCAGTTGGCAAGCAGCAATTCCGCGCTCCTTCCGCTGTTTGGATTTGTCATTGGTTTGGTGGTTGTTTTTGCCGAGCCGGCGATCCATGTGCTCAATCGGCAGGTGGAGGAAATCACCAACGGGGGGGTCGGCAAAAAATCCATGTTGCTGGCGCTTTCCATCGGCGTTGGGCTTTCCATAGGGCTTTCCATGTTGCGCATTTTGCTGGGGTTCAATCTTTTGTATTATCTGATCCCCGGATTTTTGATTTCATTGGGGCTTTCGTTCTTTGTTCCAAGGCTCTATACGGCGATTGCCTTTGATTCGGGCGGCGTTGCC
>CAMOHW010000021.1 GCA_946615525.1 uncultured Clostridia bacterium
CCTTTTTGAAAAAAGTGGTTCTCCCCCTCTCGCGCTCTCCCTCTTTCCAAAAAACTTTTTGGGGAAAGATAATTTATTAGAAAGGAGTTGATCTTCCCGTGCTTTTGTTGACCGCGAGCGATCTATCGATCTCGTTTGGCACCGACGCCGTTTTGGAAAAGGTGTCTTTTTCGGTTTCCGAAAACGATCGTCTGGGCGTCATTGGCGTCAACGGGTGCGGAAAGTCCACCCTGCTCAAACTCCTCTGCGGCGAGCTGGAACCAACCTTTGGCGCCGTGCATCTCGCACGCGGAAAAACGGTTGGCATTCTGCGCCAGGACGACGCCTTTCTTGCCGCCGACAGGGATATGACTCTTTCCGAGCGGATGCTTGCCGCCTTCCCCGATCTGCTGGATGCCGAGCGGCGGCTTGCCGAGCTGGAACCGTTGCTCTCCTCGGGCGAGGAGCGCGTCATTCGCGAATACACCGCCCTGCACGAATCCTTTTTGGCGTCCGGCGGTCTGACTTTTCGCTCCCGCGCCGCATCCACGCTTGCAAAACTCGGCTTTGACGAAGAAACACGCGCGCGAACGGTGGCTTCGCTTTCGGGCGGTCAGCGCACGCGCCTTGCGCTTGCCGTGCAATTGGTGCGCGAGCCGGACCTGTTGCTCCTGGACGAGCCGACCAACCACCTGGATACGGAAACCATGGGGTGGCTGGAAAACTATCTTGCTTCCTACCCCAAATGTTTCATTGCCGTTTCGCATGACCGCTATTTTCTGGATCGCGTCACCACCAAAACGCTTCATATTGAGCATCACGGCGCAAAACTCTATGCCGGCGGCTACACCGCCTCAATGGAGCAACGCCGGATCGACCGCGAGATTGCAGAGCGCCATTGGAAGAACCAGCAACGCGAGATTGCCCGCCAGGAAGCGTATATTGCCCAACAGCGCGCCTGGAACCGCGAGCGCAACATCATTGCCGCCGAGAGCCGCCAAAAACGCCTGGACAAAATGGAGCGCTTAGAACGCCCAAAAGCCGACGAGAAGTCGATCTCCATGCGCTTTTCCTCGGCAGGTGCTTCGGGCAATGACGTCCTTTCGGTGCGCAATCTGGCTTTTGGATATGCCGAAACGCCGCTCTTTTCGGGCTTGAACTTTACCGTCAAGCGCGGGGAGCGTGTGTTTTTGGTGGGACCGAACGGGTGCGGCAAATCCACGTTGGTGCGCCTCCTTTTGGGCAAACTGGCGCCCAAGCGCGGCGTCATTGAGCCGGGCTACCATGTAGAAGTTGGATACTACGACCAGGAAAACCAAAACCTCTCCCCGGAGAACACCGTTCTGGACGAGCTTTGGAACGCTTATCCCACGCTCACCGAAACCGAGATCCGCTCTACTTTGGGGCTGTTCCGCTTTACCGGAGATTCGGTTTTTCGCACGGTGTCGGTGCTTTCGGGCGGCGAGCGAGCCCGCCTGACGCTTGCAAAACTGATGCTCTCGCGCAAAAATCTGCTCCTGTTGGACGAACCGACCAACCACCTGGATATTGACTCCCGCGAGGCGCTGGAAACCGCTTTGGAATCCTTTGACGGCACCGTGTTTGCCGTTTCGCATGACCGCTATCTGATTGAAAAACTGGCAACGCGCGTCCTCTTGTTCAAGCCGCCGTTTTCGGGCTTTGGCGATCTCTTTTCCTACCCTGTGCAACATGAGGGAAAGGCGTTTTCGGAACTGACTGCCGAGCTTGCCGCACGCGCTTCGGGCGCCCCTGTAAGTCCGGCGCAAAAACCGGCGGAACCAACGCTTTCCGATCTGCCGACCTCTCAAAAAGAGCGCTACCTGCAAGCCAAGCAGTCGGCAAGCGCCGAACGCAAACGCAAAGCGCGCCTGGAACGCCTGCAAGCCGAGGCAGAACGCCTGGAAAACGAGCTTGCCAAAATTGAAGAAGAACTCTACGGCTCCGCCGCAGCCGATTATCAGCGCGCCGCCGAGCTTGACTGCTCCCGCACCTCCCTGGAATCCCAACTGATGGAAATTTACGAGGAGCTGGAAGATTTGAAAGAATAGGAGAAAAAATTGTTGTTTTCTGCTCCGGGAAACACAATCTTTCGCCGCGCCGCCCGGCAGTGCCGGGTGCCAAACAAAAAGGAGAGCAAACCTTGCTCTCCTTTTCCTTTCAAACCGCCGAACGGCGGTTGGCGCGGCGGGGTTTTTCTTTTTTGCCCCTTAAATTGTAAACAATTTGTTAATTTTTACCAAGCCGTTGTATGACAGAGATAGATATGATATAATAATGATGTATATTTATATTATTTTATTTTTAGGAATGAGAAAAAGGGACCGGACGGCGGCGCGCCGCTCCGGCGGAAAGGGACTTTGTATGCCTGAAAATGACTACATCCGGGAGATCCGCGAGGTCTGGGAAGCGGTAAAAGAATCCTTTAAGGGACAAATGTCGCAAACCGGCATTGACCTTTGGTTTGGCCAGGTGGAAGTGCTGGACTTTGACGGCAGCCACATCCAACTGGGTACCCCTTCCGAGTTCAAACACAAGATCATTCTGGAAAAGCATATCGACAACATCCGCGCGGCGTTTTGCGAGCTTCTGGGCTCTCCGGTAACGGTGGACATTTCCTTTACCGGCAAACCCGTTACCCCGCAGGATATCAAGATCGTCGGCCGCGACGCGCCCGAGGCACCCAGCGAGATCCCCACCTACAATTTTGAATACACCTTTGAAAACTTTATTGTGGGCGATACCAATAAGTTTGCCTACGCCGCCTGCGTTGCCGTTGCCAACCATCCGGCAACCAACTACAACCCCCTGTTCATCTACGGCAACAGCGGTCTTGGCAAAACCCACCTGCTTTACGCCACCATCAACCGCCTGCGCCAAAACAACCCCAAAACCCGCATTATTTACACCAAGGGCGAGGATTTTACCAACCAAATGGTCTCCTGTATGCTCAAACGCAAGAGCGAGGACGAAAACCCGATGGTGGAGTTCCGCAACAAATATCGCAAATGCGATGTTCTTTTGATCGACGATATTCAGTTCATTGCCGGCAAAGTGGCAACGCAGGAGGAGTTCTTTCACACCTTCAACGCCCTGTTTGAGGAGAAAAAACAAATCATTCTGACCTCCGACCGCCCCCCGCGTGAAATCAAGCCGCTGGAAGAGCGTTTGAAGACCCGTTTTGAATGGGGATTGATTGCCGATATTGAACCGCCCGATTTGGAACTGCGGATCGCCATCATCAAATCCAAAGCCGATCAAGTGGGGCTGAAATTGCCGGACGAAGTTTTGGTCTTCCTTGCCGAAAATCTGCGCTCCAACATCCGGCAGATCGAAGGCGCCATTAAAAAGCTGGGCGCCATCCACTTTTTGCAAGGCAAGGAAATTACCATGGAGATCGTTCAGGTTTGCCTTTCCGAATTTTTGGGCGACGCCGAACCGGTCAGCGTGACGGTGGAAAAAATCTTTTCCGCCATTACCGACCGCACCGGCATTACCAAAGAGGATATGACCGGCAAAAAGCGCGAAAAAGCCGTTGCCGAGGCGCGGCACCTTGCCGTTTACCTGATCCGCGAGATCACCGAAATGAGTTTTCCCAACATTGGCAAACTCTTTGACCGCGATCACTCCACCATTTTAACTTCCTACCAAAAAATTGCCCGCAAAGTTGCCACCGATTCCGCCTACGCAATGGAGATCAACGAATTAAAGAGAACGATTGCGTGAAGACCTGCACTTTTTTGAAAAAAAGTGCATCAAAAAACTTTATTAGACGGATAAGGTTCCAAAACTGCCCGGATGTCATTTGGCAGGTTGAATTATCTTTTTATAAAAGTTTTTGCCCAGCTTTTTTCAAAAAGCTGGTAGACGGATAAGTTTCCAAAACTGTCCGGGTTTCATTTGGCAGGTTGAAGGTTCCTGTGCTTTTTCCACAAGGTTTTCAACACCTGTGGAAAAGTGGTTGAAAAACCCGTTGGCAAGGTTTGGAAACGCTGTTGGCAAAAATGTAAAAGCCCCTTGTAGAGCCGCTTTGTGCCTTTGGAAAACAAACAGACCGCCGGTTGTGGAAAAGTGTAAAAACAGAGCGTTTTTCCCTCGTTTTTCCTTGATTTTTTCGTTTTTTCCACCGTTTGGTTTTTCACTTGGTTTACAAAACTACAAAAAATCGGCTTTGCAATAGGCGTTGGATCGATTTTTGAAAAAACAGATCAAAAGTTTTCCACATCTCTCCACAGGTTTTGAGTGCGTTTTCCAGGTAGTTTTCCATTGATAAAGAGTTCCAAAAACCATTTTGCAGAGCCGTTTTTCGGAGTTTTCCATATTTTCCCCAGGTTCTAACGCTTCTGTTTCTAAAATATTCTTCTATTCATTCTATTCTTCTCGCCTGCGCGAGAAAAAAAGATTTTTTGTTCGCGGGGTTTTACCCCGCACCCTACCAACTTTTTTGAAAAAAGTTGGATCAAAAACTTTAATCAAAAAGAAAATCATATATTGAGAGGACAAAGTAATGAAAATCGTATTCAACCGCAAGATGATTATGGACGCCACAACCCCTTTGATGAACACGGTATCCGGCAAGACCACCATGACGGCGACCGAGGGCATTCTGATTGAGGCATCGGCAGACGGTACCTGCATTCTGACCACCTTTGACTCCGAAAAAGGAACCCGGTTGCTTGTAAACGCCGAGGTTTTGGAGGCGGGAACATACATTCTCAACGCTCAAAAACTGACGCAGACCTTCCGCGTGATGGAAGGCGACACGGTAACCTTGACCGTCAGCGAAAACTTGCAGGCCTCTATTGAAAGCGGAAAATCGGTCCACCGTATGAACGCGCTTGCCGCAAGCGAATATCCGGCAATTCCGAGACTGGAAACCGAGGACGGGTTTGTCGTCAATCAGGCAATTTTGAAAGAGATGATTGCCAAAGCCATGTTCGCTATGGCAAACAACGACCAAAGAGTGGTGCTGAACGGTTGCTATTTCCGCGTGACCGCAAACGAACTTTTGCTGGTTTCCTGCGATAGTTTCAAACTGGCAAAATGCGGCATCTCCACAGATGTGGAAAACCGCAACAAGGACGAAAGCCCGCTCAAGTTCTCCTTCATTGTTCCCACCAAGACGGTCAACGAACTTTACCGCATCCTGGAAGATGACGAGGAAGCCACCGTCCGCGTTTGCCTGAGCCGCAAAAACATTATTTTCCACTTTGAAAATATGATCTTCTTCTCTCATTTGGTAGAGGGCATCTATATTGAATACGACCGCATCATCATCAAACAGCACCGCATTTTTGCCACTTGCGACCGCGAGCGCCTGATCGCCGCTCTGGAACGCGCCGCCCTGGTTACCGAGGAAAAGGTTGCCGGCAGCGTTCGTTCGCACGTCAAATTGCAATTTGAGGGGAACTTGCTCAAAATCTCGGCAGTTTCCACTCTTGGTTCCACCTATGATGAAATTGAGATCGAGCACGAGGGCGACGATATCCTCATTGCCTTTAACAACCGCTTCCTGATCGAGAGCTTGAAGGCATCCAAAGCCGAAAGAGTAAAAATCTCGCTTTCCACGCCGCTGACCAGCATCAATATTGAGCCGGCGGAAGATCTGGGCGCGCAGACCGAGTTGTTCATGCTCCTGCCCGTCCGTATGAAAGAGTGATTTTCGGGAGTCGTAATTTTTTGACATGATCTGCAATCGCATTCGCGTTTCGGATTTTCGGAACATTGCCAAAGCCGATGTTGCCTTTTCGGAAGGGGTCAACCTTTTGGTGGGCAAAAACGCGCAGGGCAAGACCAATTTGCTGGAAGCCATTTTTTACGCCTCGGTGGGCAAGAGCTTTCGCACCTCTGCCGACGAGGAAATGATCCGCTTTGGCGCCGAACTGTTTGAGGTGTCGCTGGATTTTGCCGACTCGGTGAGAGAGCAAAATCTAACCGTCCGCCTCTTAAAAGGCAAGCGCCGGAGGATCGAGCATAACAAGGTCCGCCTTTCTAAGGTTTCGGACGCGCTGGGGCTGTTCCGCACCGTGCTATTCTGCCCGGAGCACCTCTCCATCGTCAAGGACGGACCCGGCGAGCGGCGCAACTTTTTGGATGTTGCCATCTCCCAGCTCTACCCCGCCTATCTGCAAAGTCTGCAACGCTACAACAAGGCGCTCAAACAGCGCAACCAACTCCTGAGGGACGCCGAAGAGGACCCTCAAACCTTCCGTGGAACAGCCGATCTTTGGTCGGCGGAGCTTGCGCGCGAAGCGGCAATCATTTCGGGTTACCGCGCGCGCTACTGCAAACAACTGGATCCCGCCGTGCGTCAGATCTTTGCAGAGATGACCGAGGGGGGTGAGGTGCCCGAACTGGCGTATGAATCCTCGCTGCATCTTGACCCCGAAGTTTTGGAGGACGCCGCGGCGACCGAGCAGGCATACCTGGAAAAACTGACAAACAACCACGAGCGCGAAATTGCCGCCGGGACGACCCTTTGGGGCATCCACAAGGACGATATTCGCATGGATTTGAACCAAAAACCGGCAAGAATGTTCGCGTCTCAAGGGCAACAACGCTCTATGGCACTGGCAATCAAGCTGGCGGAAGGCAATATCTGCGAGTCCATTTGCCACGAGATGCCTGCCTACCTGTTGGACGACGTCTTTTCGGAACTGGACGCCGCCCGGAGAAACTATCTTGCCGAGAAGATCAAAGGTCGGCAGGTCATTATTACCACCTGCGAGGAAAACCTGCCCGCCGCGGGTAGCATCATCCGCGTGGAGAACGGTCAGTATTTGCAATAAAAAGACAATTCAACCTGCCCAATGTTGCCAAGACAGTTTTGAAAACTTATTTGTTTCATAAAGTTTTTTGCCCAGCTTTTTTATAAAAAAGCTGGGGACCTTCTACGCGCGCGCGTGCGCGCGTGTGCGCGTAAAAGAAATAATAGAAGGTTCGCGCAAAGCGTTAAAAAGGAGTTTTTATGTACCTACACGCGGGAAACAATAAGAATTTGCGAATGAAGAACATTGTGGGCATTTTTGACGCCGACACGGCAACCGTTTCGCCCACCACCAAAAAATACATTTCCGGCGCGCAGGCGGAAGGTCGGGTGGAGTTTGCCTCGGTAGAGCTGCCAAAATCCTTTGTGCTTTACCGCAAGGAGCCCACAAGACAGGAACGAATGCGCTCGGGCTTCCGGCAGAAAAAACGGAAATTAACGCCCAAGAGCGATTTGCGGATCTGCTTTTCGCAACTCTCGCCCGCCTCGCTCTGCGGCAGAATTGAAAATCAGATTTGAGCATTTTACATACCAGAGAACAGATGGACCGCGGATCTTTCCCCGCAAGTCAAACAAAAAAGGAGATCGGAATGGAACAGAATGAGAAAAACCAAATGACCGAAATTGAACTGGAGGACGCAACCGCCACCTTTTCGGATACGCCCGGCGATACCCTTGCCGAGCGCGCCGCCGAGGATCATGTTTACGACGAAAACCAAATCCAGGTTCTGGAAGGATTGGAAGCCGTTCGCAAAAGACCGGGTATGTATATCGGGTCCACTTCTGCGCGCGGACTGCACCATTTGGTTTATGAAATTGTAGATAACTCCATCGACGAGGCGCTTGCCGGCCGGTGCGACCGCATCCAGGTCACACTGCACCCCGACAACAGCGTTTCGGTACAGGACGACGGCCGCGGCATTCCCAGCGGCATCCACCCCAAAATGGGCATTCCCACGCTGGAAGTGGTTTACACCGTCCTGCACGCCGGCGGCAAGTTCGGCGGCGATGGATACAAATATTCCGGCGGTTTGCACGGTGTTGGCGCCTCGGTGGTCAACGCCCTTTCCGAATGGGTGGAGATCGACAACTGCCACGAGGGTCGCCGCTATACCGAGCGCTTTGAGCGCGGCCATGTTGCCCGCCCCTTCCGCGACGAGGGAGAGACCGACCGCCACGGGCTTTATGTCCGCTTCAAACCCGACGCAACCGTGTTTGAGGAGGTCGTGTTCGATTACGATACTCTGCTTCGCCGTCTGCGCGAGCAGGCATTCCTCAACGGCGGCGTCAACATCACCCTGCGCGACGAGCGCGCTCCGCTGGAAGACGGCTCCTACCGCGAGGACGATTTGATCTACGAGGGCGGCATCCGCTCCTTTGTGGAATACATCAACGCCCAAAAGGGCAGCGAACTCATCCATCCCGACGTGATCTATATGAAGGCGTCGTCCGAAAACTGGGTGGCAGAGGTCGCCATGCAGTATAACGACAGTTATACCGAGGCGGTGATGACCTTTGCAAACAACATCAACACCGTGGAGGGCGGCACGCACGAGGTCGGCTTCAAAACGGCGCTGACAAAGGTCTTTAATGACTATGGAAGAAAATACGGCATCCTCAAAGACAGCGACAAAAACCTTTCCGGCGAGGATGTACGCGAGGGGCTTTCCGCCGTCGTTTCTGTGAAGTTGACCGAGGCGCAGTTCGAGGGGCAGACCAAAGGCAAACTGGGCAACAGCGAAATGCGCACCCACGTCTATAACCTGGTCGCCACCAAACTGGCAGAATATTTGGAGGAAAATCCCACCGTGGGCAAAGCGGTGCTGGAAAAATCGCTTGCCGCCTACCGCGCCCGCGAGGCGGCGCGCAAGGCGCGCGAAGCCACCCGCCGCAAGGGGCTTTTGGAGGGCTCCTCCCTGCCCGGCAAACTGCGCGACTGCCAGGAAAAGAGCGCCGAGTTTACCGAACTCTACCTCGTAGAGGGAGATTCCGCAGGCGGTTCTGCAACGCAGGGGCGCAACTCCCGCTACCAGGCAATCCTGCCTATGCGCGGCAAGGTGCTCAACGTTGAGAAAACGCGGTTGGATAAGGTTTATTCCAACCAGAGTTTGATTCCCATTATTCAAGCGCTGGGCTGCGGCATCGGCGAGGAGTTTGACGCATCCAAACTCCGCTACGGCAAAATCATCATTATGGCGGATGCCGATGTGGACGGCTCGCATATCCGCATCCTGCTGCTCACCTTCTTCTTCCGCCACATGAAACAACTCATTGAGGACGGGCACATCTACTTTGCCCAGCCCCCGCTCTATAAGGTTTACCGCAAAGGCGCAAACTCCGCCGCCTCCGAGCGCTACGCCTTCTCGGATGAGGAGCGCGACGCGATCATTGCCGAGATGGGCGGCAAGAACATTGAAGCCGACCGCTACAAAGGTCTTGGTGAAATGGACCCCGAACAACTTTGGGAAACTACTATGGACCCCGCCCGCCGCACCATCCTGCGCGTGACGGTCGAGGACGCCATTGCCTGTGACGAAATGTTCTCCCTTTTGATGGGAGACAAAGTGGAACCCCGCCGCGAATTCATTGAGCAGAACGCAAAGTTCGCCGAGAATCTGGATATTTGATCCTCACCGCCGCATGAAAGGAGAACGAAACCTTGGATAAGAAAAAAGAACAAGAACTTTCGCGCGAGGAAGAACTTGCGTTGTTTGAAAAACAGAAAATTGTTGACGTCCACATGGAGCATGAGGTGAAAAAATCCTTCATCGAGTATTCCATGTCGGTCATTATGGCGCGCGCATTGCCCGACGTGCGCGACGGGCTCAAACCCGGTCAGCGCCGCATTCTTTACGCGATGTGGGAGGACGGACTTGTCCACTCCAAACCCTTCCGCAAGTCGGCTACTACCGTTGGTAACGTGCTGGGTCGCTATCACCCGCACGGCGACGCTTC
>CAMOHW010000022.1 GCA_946615525.1 uncultured Clostridia bacterium
TTGACCGACCATATCGATCGGTTGCATTTTGTGGCGCAATATCTGCTTGGACACGAGAGTATGGACGGCGACCAGTTTGCAGCGGCAATGAAGGATGACGCTACGGTAGAACAATTGGAGCAAATTGCCGCCGAAAAAGCCGAACAGAGCCGGCGCGATAACGAGGAAAAGGCAAAAGCCGAGGCCGAGGCGCGCAAACAAGCCGCCGAAAGCACAGGGCTTCCGCCTTTGGAAGAACTGCTCCGGGACATTGAATCGGAAAGCCCCGAGCAAGAGCAAGAACAATCCGACTCTGACGAGGCGGAAAAATAACAACGAAAAAAGAGGAGCCGTAGCGGCTCCTCTTTTTTGACGCGATTTTTATTTTTTTCCAAATGTTGCGCTGTAATTGTCGATCGCCTCTTGGACGATCTGGCGGGCTTCCACCGGGCCATAAAGCGATTTGACGTCGGTTTGTTTATTTTCCAACTGTTTGTAAACGGTAAAAAAGTGCAAGATTTCGTCAAAGATATGGCTGGGCAGTTCGTCAATGGATTTGATGCCGAAGTAGGAGGGATCCGAGAAGGGGACGGCAATAATCTTATCGTCCATCTTGCCGCCATCCAACATCCGCATCATCCCAATCGGATAAACGCGTACAATGGTCATGGGGTAGATCGGCTCGGAGCAAAGCACCAAAACATCCAGCGGGTCACCGTCATCGGCATAGGTGCGCGGAATAAAGCCGTAGTTTGCAGGGTAGTGGGTTGAGGTGTAAAGAATGCGATCCAGGCGCAAAAGCCCGGTGGACTTGTCCAGTTCGTATTTGCACTTTCCGCCCTTCGGGATTTCTACAACGGCGGGGAAATCGTCCGGATGAACGCTTTTGGGGTCCATATCGTGCCAAATATTCATAATAACTTGTCCTCCTTTTTTTGGAAAGTAGGGGTTTTGGTTTTTCTAGTATAGCATATAATTTTTCAAAACGCAAGTTTTTCCCGAAAAAAAGAGAAATTATTTACAAAAAACACTCCAAAATTGCGTTTTTGCTTCCAAACAAGGCAATAATGCAAGCAGAAACGCAAAAAAGGAGAAACTCTGCAATGCAAACGGTCAAAGGAGCGCAACGTCGTATGGTACAAATGCGCATAGGCAACAGCCGGTATTATGAGGAGGCGTTTTTCATTGTCCGCCGCGATCTACCCAGGGTCAGCACGCCGGAGCGGGAAATGCTGGCGGAGGCAAACCGAATCCTGAACGAGAGCGCCGAATGGGAGAAACCCAAAAAATCCAGCCCTGCCAAATCGCTTGCCTGTTTTTTCGGCGGAATGGTTTTGGGCTTTGGTTTGGCGCTTGCCGTCTTCTTTTTGTGCTTTGCCTCTTGACAAATCTTTCAAACTATGGTAAACTGTTCCATAGGATTGATCGACCGCCCCGTCGGCGGCGATCGCGGTGAACGGAAACGGATGGGCGATGAGCGCCGATCCGTCACAATTCGACCGGCCTCATCCCGTGCGGCGAGCGGTGCCACACGAGGAGGGGGTCTGTTTTCCGTATCTTTTTTACCGCGTTTCCTACATCAAAATCAACCGTTTTTCGGGGAAGATGATCCCCGTTTGCATTGCCGAATGAAAGGAGATTTTATGGCAAAAAGACAACAGACCAAAACAAGAAACAAACAAAAGAAACCAACCGGAAAAATCCGCGTGATCCCGCTCGGTGGGCTTGGAGAGATCGGAAAAAACATGACCGTTGTGGAATACGAGCAGGATTTGATGGTCATTGACTGCGGCATCGGCTTCCCGGATGAGGAAATGCCGGGCATTGACTTTGTCATTCCCGATTTTTCTTATTTGGAAGCAAACAAAGAGCGCATTCGCGGCGTATTTTTGACGCACGGGCACGAGGACCATATCGGCGGCGCCCCCTATCTGCTCCGCACACTGAATGTGCCGGTTTACGGCACCCCGTTGACCTTGGGGATCCTGCGCGGCAAACTGGAGGAGCATACGCTCTCCTGGGAGCCGAATCTGAAAACCGTCAAACCGGGCGATAAAGTACGCGCCGGAGCCATGGAGGTGGAGTTTATCCATGTCAACCATTCCATTGCCGATGCCTGCGCGCTTGCCATCCATACGCCGCTTGGCGTGCTGATCCATTCCGGTGACTTCAAATTGGATACTACACCCATCGAGGGCGAAATGATGGATCTTGTGCGCTTTGGCGAACTGGGCAAACAGGGTGTTTTGCTGTTGATGTGCGAATCCACGAATGCCGAGCGCCCGGGATATACCCCGAGCGAAAAAAAGGTTGGCGCTTCGTTGGAATACATTTTTACCACCCATACCAAAAAGCGCATCGTCATTGCAACTTTTTCTTCCAATGTGCATCGCGTTCAGCAAATTATCAATACCAGTGCGCGACATAGGCGCAAAGTTGCCATTCTCGGCAGGAGCATGGTCAATATTGTGAATGCGGCAACCGAGTTGGGGTATATGAAGGTCCCGAACGGTGTTTTGGTGGACATCAATGAGATTAAGCGCTATAAACCCAGCGAACTGACTTTGATTACCACCGGTAGCCAGGGCGAGCCGATGTCGGCGCTTTACCGCATGGCATTTTCTGACCACGCGCAGGTGGCGTTGGATGCCAACGATGTGGTCGTCCTTTCCGCCAGTGCCATTCCGGGGAATGAGAAGCTGGTTGGCAGGATCATCAACGAGCTTTCACGCAACGAGGTGGAAGTCCTGCACGACGCCTTTGTGGAAGTTCATGTTTCGGGTCATGCCTGCCAGGAAGAACTCAAACTTATGCAGGCGCTCACCAAGCCAAAATATTTTATGCCCGTCCACGGAGAAAACCGCCATCTTTCCGCAAACCGTGATCTGGCGCGCTATCTCGGCATGAACGACCGAAACATTTTCATTTCCGAAATCGGCAAGGTGCTGGAAATTGACTCGACCGGTGCAAAATGGAACGGGACCGTTCCCGCCGGCAAAGTTTTGGTGGACGGTTACGGCGTTGGGGATGTCGGCAATATTGTGCTCAACGACCGTCTGCACCTCTCGCAGGACGGTTTGATCGTTGTGGTTGCTACTATGGATTGCAGCGCGCGGCTCCTTCTTTCCGGGCCGGATCTGATCTCGCGCGGATTCGTCTTCGTGCGCGAGAACGAGGATCTGATGGAGAGCGCCAAAAAGGTCGCCGAGAACACCATCAACGATGTGCTGACCTTCTCCCGCCGCCGTGAACCGATCGACCGGATGTTGCTCAAACGCCGTATCAAGGACGATCTTGCAAAGTATCTTTATCAAAAAACCAAGCGCAAACCCATGATCTTGCCGGTCATTATGGATATTTAACGGAATTTCAATAAAAATAAACTGTTTGTTCATGCTTTATTCAAATTAATTGTATATAATAAGTTCAGTTCTCGCGTTGCTTTTTTTGCGCGGGAAATAGAAATTTCAGAAAAAAAGAGGAGTATTCTCAATGGGAAAAGGATACCGCAACAGAGATGAAAGAAACGATTTGGCCCTCACCAAATCCAAAAAACAAAGAAGACAGAAACGGTCGCATCACCCGTTGCCCAAATGGCTTATTCCGGTGTTGCTTTCTGTTGCAGCCGTAGCAGTTGTTTTTGCCATCGTTTTCACATCAATGGCAAGCAACGGCACCTTCAAGCGCAACAACATTTTGGTCAAAAGTCAAACCAAGAGCAAATACAGCATCAACGAGTACACCGCGCAGATCCTGCTTTGGATTTCCGGATGGGAGCAAGGCAGCGAGTATTACACCAGTATGATGGGGGACAGTTCCTCTTCCAGCGACAACAGCGCGATCGCTACCAGTTTGAATGTTGCAAACTACAACAACAGTCATTTGAACGATGCCATTTCGGATAACGAACAAATGTTCATCGAATTGACCGCACTTTGCGACTGGGGTATCAAAAACAATGTCACCCCCCTTACAAAGGATGAGGAAGACCAGGCGTGCGACTCCTGGCTTTCCGAGCTGCGCAGTGAGGCAAAAAGTTACTACAAATACGGATACGAAGTCGGATTCCCGAGCACAGAAGGGGAAGACAATGAAATGTTCCCCTACGATTATTCCAGCTATGTGGACGATTCCAACTATCCTTATTTTCTGAATTTTATCGCAAGTATTTTCGGCAACGGCATTAAAACTTCCGATATTCGCCGCACCGCTATCATCGTAAGTTATGCCAACCGTGTCAAAACATTGAAACAAGCGGAGTATTGGGAGGCGGATCAGGCCGTAATTGACGCGGAACTCAAAAAGAATCCCGACCAGTATTATTCGCTTGATTATGTAAGTTATAAAACCGACGATGCAGAACTTGCCGCAAGTCTGCAAGCCGCAACCGATGTCAACGATTTCAAAAAGATCATTGCCGCCTACTATGTAGCCAACAACTATTTTGGCGAATACAACAAAGAGCTTGCCACCCGGTTGCAAGAAAAACTGGAAGGGAAGACGGGCGAAGAACTGACAACGGCATTGACCGAAAACAATCTGACCATTGCGGATTATGTAAAGCCAGCCGAGGGGGCAACCATCGCGGACGGTTTGACGACCAAGGAACAAACCGATTGGCTTTTTGATGATGACCGCACCGAAAACGAGATCGCTATCGTTACCGAAAAAGACGATTCCGCTACCCTGATGGTCATTACCAAGATCACCAAGGATGAAACGACCGGAAATGTCACCTCGATCAGCGCTGCTTTCAAAAACTATGCAGAAATTCTCGGCGAAGAAAAGCAAAACGAACTGATCGAAAAAGTTTACGTCTCTCTGGAGTTGGCAGATGCCGCGGAAGAAGCCGAAGCCGAGACCGAAACCGATGAGGAAGAAACCGCAACCGACACCACTTGGGATAATTTGCTGGCTTCCATGAAAGAGGGGGCAGACGACGAACTGTATGGGCTGGAGAACAGCCAGAAATATGTCAAATCCGATGATTTGAAGCAGGATATAGAGGATGTTAAAACCGCATTGGAAGCCAAGGAAACCGAAGAGGATAAGGCGTCCTATATGACCGAACAAAACGCTTCCTCTTATGCCGGCATTTCGGAAGAAGATGCAGCCAAATACCCTGCCGAGCTCAAAGCCATCCTCTTCCCGGAGGAAAACACCGTTGCCAACGGGTTGACGCAAATCATCACCATTGGAACCACCAAGCACCTCATCTATGTCAGCAAAGTGGAAACGCAAGATGAAAAAACGCTGGTTTCCTTCTACGATTATTCTGACTCGGATGCATTCAAAAAATGGCTCTTTGCCGAAGTGAACGAGGAAGATATGACCGGAAGTCCTGCCGTTGGATCCACCTATGTTTTCTCTGCATTGAAAGAACAAACCGTTTACCTGGTTACCAACGCACTTGGCTTGGGGGAAGATGTTGTTCGCGGCGGTTTCGCGGCATTTTCCAACGGAGATGATGCTCGTTCTGCAAAGGATGCCATCAACGGTTTGAGCGGAATTGCCCTTTTGAACGAACTTGCAAAGATCAATTCCAATACTGTCGCTTCCGAGAGCTTGACTGCGGACACTGCCGAAGCAAACTCCCCGTCAGTCAAAGATTGGTTGTTTGCCGATGGTCGCGTCAAAAATGATGTCGAATTGATCCTGCCGACCGATAGTGTTGGAAATGTTACCGGCTACTATGTTGCCGTATTCTTGAACAAAGTCAGCACCGGCGAGAGCGCCGCGCGCACCAACTATTCCTCTGCGGCAGCATCCGAGTGGGCCACTTCAATCGCCACCGAAGGGGGATATCAACTTTCCCAGTCCGCTTTGAAGAAGATCAAAAACACGGCAGAGCCGACCACTGAAGAATCAGAGGGTGAAACTGACGGATCTGCAGAAGCAACAGAATAAAGGATTGCAAAAAAAGCAAAATGGCATGGACCTGTTCCGTGCCATTTTGCAACAGGGCGCATATCCTGTTTGATGAATCTATCAATTCCTTTCCGCGTTTGGAGAGGGGAAATGAGGAACCCATGATTCTGGATGCCAAACAAACAACGGTCGCTTACCGTTGCCCCCATTGCGGGAGCGCGGTTTTGAGCGCGGTCGGCCTCTTGTCGCTTTCCGGCTCGGCAGACCTTGTCAAACTCAAATGCACCTGCGGCAAGAGTGAAATGACGGTCACCTATGGCAAGGATGGAAAGATCCGGCTCAATGTGCCCTGCTTTGCTTGCGCCAAGCCGCATTCTTTTACCGTTTCTTCCCAGGTGTTCTTTGGCAAGGACCTGTTTTCGTTGCCTTGCCCCTATACCGATCTGAACATTGCCGCTACCGGTGAGATCAACCAGGTCAAAGCCGAAATGGCACGGAGCGAGTTGGAACTTTTGGATCTTTTGGAAAAAAGCGGCATCAAGGATCCCGAACGCCTCAAAGCAGAGGAAAAGGCATTGCCCGATCCTCAAATCGCCGAGATCGTCTCCTATGTCATCCGGGAGTTGGATGAGGACGGAAAAATCTACTGCAAGTGCCACCCCGAGGGTGCCGAGAAGACCACCGACTGCGTGTATGATGTCGAACTGTTGGAGAAAGGGATCTTAGTGCGCTGCCGGACCTGCGGAGCGTCGAGGCTCATCCCTACCGACAGTGGTCTTTCGGCGCATGCTTTTCTCAATTCCGATGCGCTCTATCTGGAGTAAAAAAGGAGATCGTTTTGAAAAACAATAAGGAACAACAAATGTTTTCCGAAAAAAAGGAAGAAACCCTTTCATCGGAACTGCTGTTTGACGGTAGGATCATCCATCTTTACCACGATACCGTCCGCCTGCCGGACGGTGCCGTGCGCGATCGCGAGTATGCCCGGCATATCGGCGGCGTTTGCGTTTTGCCGCTGGATGAAGATGGACAAGTTACCTGTGTTCGTCAGTACCGCTATCCGTTTGGAGAGGTGTTGACCGAACTGCCCGCCGGAAAACTGGATTTCAAAGGGGAAGACCGCGCCCTTGCCGCCCTGCGCGAACTGCGCGAGGAGACCGGCTACCGGTGCGAAAAGCTCACCTTTTTGGGCAAATTTTATTCCTCTCCCGCCATTTTGGATGAGGTCATCGGGCTTTACCTTGCCGAGGGGCTGACCCCCGGGGAAATGGATCTGGACGAGGACGAGTTTCTCTCTAATGTGCGCTATTCCTTGACCGATTTGGTGGACGAGGTGCAAAAGGGCAACATTCCGGACGGCAAAACACAAGCCGCCGTTTTGCGCACCGCCGATCTTTTGCGCCGCCGGAAAGAGGGCAAAGCATGAGGGAAGAACGCGAGATCTCGGTGCGGATCCTGACCGAGCGCACCGGATTTGATATGCCCCTTGCCGGGGTGTTTGGCGGCATTCCAACCGACTTTCTGCCGGAGTTTGACGAGCCGGAAGAGGAGCCGGAAGAACCTGTCGAGGAGAGCGAGCCCCGGGAGGGCGAGCCGTTTCCAACCGAGGATACCACCCTTTCGGGGGAAGGGGAAGAACCCGAAAAAAGCGAGTTTTTTGCGGTTGGCAAACTGGTGGAAACCGATGACCGCCTGGAGATCGTCTATGAGGAAAGTGTGCTGACCGGCATGGAAGGTTCGGTCACCAGCATCGGTTTTGCCAAGGACGAGCCCAATCTGGTCACCATGGTGCGGCAGGGATTTGTGGACACCACCCTGGTTTTTGAGGCAGGCAAACGGCACATTACCATTTACCAAACGCCGTTTTCCGAGTTTGAACTCGGCGTTTACGCCGTTTCGGTGCAAAACCTGCTTTTGCGCGAGGGCGTTATCAACCTGGATTACATTACCGAACTGCACGGCGCGCGCACCGAGCGGTGCAAAATGCAAATTATCATTGGCTAAATTTTTGCGGCGGTTCTCTTTTCGGGAGCCGCCGCACAGTATGTTTGCCGCGGGGACTTGACAATTCTCCAAAAGCATACTATAATAAAAAACGGAAAAATTTGATACCAAAAGAAGGGATTTTTATGACCAAAATTGATATTTTTTCGGGCTTTTTGGGTGCCGGAAAGACCACACTCATCAAAAAATTGTTAAAAGAGGCGTATGCCGGCGAAAAGATCGTGCTCATTGAAAACGAGTTCGGTCAAATCGGCATTGACGGCGGATTTTTGCAGGATGCAGGCATCGTTGTCAACGAGATGAACAGCGGTTGCATTTGTTGCTCGCTGGTGGGCGACTTTGCCAAAGCCCTGCAAAAGGTGCTTTTGGAGTATGCCCCCGACCGCATCCTCATCGAGCCGTCGGGCGTTGGCAAACTTTCGGATATTATTCGCGCCGTGCAAAATGCCGCCGCGGAGGGCGCTGTGCTCAACGGTTTTACCACCGTGGTAGATGCCGGCAAGTGCAAACTGTATATGAAAAACTTTGGCGAATTTTTCAACGACCAGGTTGAAAACGCCGGGTGCATCGTCCTTTCGCATACCCAAATGACCGATGAAAAAAAGGTTGCCGAGGCGATCGAACTGCTCAAAGGGCACAACTCCACCGCCGTCATTGTTGCAACCCCGTGGGATGAGCTGGACGGCAAACAACTCCTGGAGGCAATGGAGCGCCGCGACACCATTGAGGAAGAGCTTGCCCGCCTTGCCGAGGAAGCGGAACACGAGCATCACCATCATCACCACCACCATCACGATGATGACGATGACGAATGCGACGATCCCAACTGCTCCTGCCATCACCATCACGACGATGATGACGATGATGAGGACGAACACGAGCATCACCACCATCACCATCACGATGATGATGACGAATGCGACGATCCCAACTGCTCCTGCCATCACCATCACGACGATGATGACGATGACGAACACGAGCATCACCACCATCACGATGATGACGATGATGAATGCGATGATCCGAATTGCTCCTGCCATCACCATCACCACCATCATGCCGACGAGGTGTTTGTCAGCTGGGGTGTGGAAACCAACAAAAAGTTTGATGAGGGCGAGCTGAAAACCATTTTGGAATCGCTTGTTGAGGAGCACAAATACGGCGTGATCCTGCGCGCCAAAGGCATTGTTGCCGGCAAGGACGGCAAGTGGATCCACTTTGACTACGTTCCCGGCGAGCCCGATGTGCGCCACGGTTCCGCCGGCGTGATCGGTCGGCTTTGCGTCATCGGTTCGGGCATTCAAAAATCCGCCCTTGCCGAGCTTTTCGGCGTGGAGAAAAAGTAATTTAAGGGAGAAAGAATTATGGCAACCATTCCGGTTTATCTGTTCACCGGTTTTCTGGAGGGCGGCAAAACCAGCATCATTCAGGAATCCATGGAGGACAAGCGCTTCAATTCCGGCGAAAAAACGCTCATCATCCAGTGCGAGGAGGGCGAGGTCGAGCTGGACCCCTCTCGCTTTTGGGGGCAGAACGTCTATTTGGAAAAAATAGAGGATGCCGCCGATCTGACTATTGAAAACCTGACCGCCATGGGCAAAAAGCACAAGCTGGATCGCGTCATCATCGAGTATAACGGTATGTGGAACCTTGCCGACCTTTACGGCAATCTGCCGGCGGGCTGGGCAATCTACCAGGAAATGATGTTTGCCGATGCCGGCACCTTCCTTTCCTACAACGCCAATATGCGCCAGCTGATGGTGGATAAACTGATGAACTGCGAAATCGTGGTGCTCAACCGCACCCCCGCCGACGTGGATAAGGATACCATCCACAAG
>CAMOHW010000023.1 GCA_946615525.1 uncultured Clostridia bacterium
TCCTGCTCCAATTTTTCCAGACGGCTTTTCGTCGTTTTCAAGATGATGCCGCTCTCGATTGCGGTCATAATTGCTTCGATCTTTTCCTCCACGTCGGAGAGTTGTTGCTTCAATGCCGGAACGATCCGGTCTTCCTGTAATTGCAATTCATATAATTCTTTTGAAAGCCGCTTCATTTGCCGGTCATTCATCACCTTTTCGATGAGTGCGTTGACAATGGCGTTCTCAATCAGATCTTTCCCGATTGCCTTCTTTTCACATTTGTGACCTTTTGCCCGAACGCATTTGTAATAATGGTAGAGCTTCCCGGATTTGCTTACACCGCTTTCGCCGACCATCATTGCGCCGCATTTTCCACAGAACAATTTGGTTGTCAGAACATATGCCTCCTTTGCCGTGTGAGCGGCAGGGGCTTTTTTATTTATCTCAAGCCGCTTTTGCGCCCTGTCAAATAAATCCTTATCAATGATTGCCGGAATTGCGTTTTCCACAACATATCCGTTGAACCGATATTCGCCGAGGTACTTGCGATTGACAAGCATGTGGCGAATCGTATTATAGGAAAGCGGTGCTTCTCTCGATTTTATCTTTCCGCGCTTACCCTTAATTGTGATTCCGATGCCGCGCTCGTTCATGTCGGCAATAATTTCTTTCATCGACTCGCCGTCTGCAAACCGCGTAAAGATTTCCTTGACGAACGGCGCTTTCTTTTCATCGAGTTGAAGGTGCTGTTCTTCATCTACGTAATAACCCATAGGTGTAACCGAGCCGTTGTTCATGCACTTATAGGCGTTGCTTTCCATTCCGCGGCTTACTTTTTCGGCAAGATCCACCGAATAATATTCGGCATATCCTTCCAAGACCGATTCAAGAATGATGCCCTCGGAGCCTTCCGAAATTGTTTCCTTTGCAGAGACCAACTTTACGCCGTTCTCTTTCAAAGCATTTTTGTAATGAGAAGCGTCATAGCGATTTCGCGCAAAACGATCGAGCTTCCAGACAATCACAAGATCGAACAGACCCTTTGCGCTATCCTTAATCATCTGTTGGAACTCGGGACGGTTGTCTGTCTTGGCAGAGAGCGCACGGTCAATATAGGTGCTGATAACGGAAATGTTATGGTACTCTGCATATTGCATACAGTCGCGGATCTGTCCTTCAATCGATTCTTCACGTTGGTTGTCCGAACTGTATCTTGCGTAAATGACCGCTTTCAGTTGTTTATTGACTTCTGTTACTTTTTTCATTGTTTCTCCTTTCCTTTCGATCAGAATGCCGTTTTTTGGAGGGAAACGGCAAAACCCGATCCGCATTCTGCGGCTATCTCAATGCCCTCATTGAGATTTCTGCTTATGTAATTTTCTATTCAATTGTGATTTCTGCCACTCTTCAAATTCTTTCTGAAATGCTTCATCTTTGTACATTTCCTGAATGGCAGGCAAGATAGCTCTTGCGAGTGATTGGATTTCAAAATCCGGTATTCCTTCCGTGATGTCATTCTTTGGTTTTCTTGGCATCTACTCGATAATAATCTCTCCTTTCCTGTGGAGCGGCGGGGAGTTCCGTATTTTTTCCCGTTCCCACAAGGAAAATCGATAGCGTTTATTTGTTCTTTGAGGCTTTCTCCGAAAGTACTTGATAGCCGGCTTTAATCAGTTGGACTTTTGTGAAGCCGGTTGCTTTCAGAAATGCGTTGATCTCTTCGGCAAGCGGTCTTTCGACACTCGTTCCCCAAATCATACACTTTGATTTTCGTTCTTCCTTGTGTCTATCCTCATATCTCTTGTCCTTTGACACTTTTTGCTCTTTTTTCATCTCTTTTTACCTCTCAAACATAAACTATTTCTTGTAGAATCTCGGTTTCAATACGATTTCGGATTTCGGTTTCGATTCGCAGGTCGTGGAGAAAATCTCCGGTCTTTCGATAACGCTCGGATGCAGAAAGTTTAGTATACATTGCTTCAAACATTCTGTCTGCCGCTTTGTCGATTCCGTGTAAATACTCAGGCAGATTTTCAATCGACCAGTATTTGCCGGGATTCTTTTCTTCAAGGTACTTCTTTGCCAAAGTGCCGTATTTTCCGTAAACGTGACTTGTTGGTTTAACAAGGCTTTGATATACCTTTATCTCCTCAACAGTCAGCCCTTGTCCGGCTTCGGCTTTCATCAAGATTTCGTTACTGTTCATCTCAACCCTCCTGTGATACAATAGTCGTATTTATACGATACATATATTTTACCACACCTGAGAAAGTTTGTCAAGCTGAAATTGAAAAATGAGCATTGAGATATACGATTGTTTTTTCATATCATAGCGACTTGGCTCGCTGGGCCTTTTTCTTCTGTTCTGTTTAGGGCGTAAACAGATTGCAACTGTAGAAAGACGCCGTAGTGTTATTTGCTCCAATCGTATTTGGCGCGTCGGATTGCCTCCTGACGGATCCGTTCTTCTTCCGCTTGCTTTTCCTTTGCCTCTTCCTGCTTCTTTTCATATTCGATCTCTTTTTCAATTTCTTGTAAGCGGTTATGGCAGGTGGAAATGTGCGGCGTGAAAAGTTCTCCGAGGGACGCAAAGAATCCTTCATTCAAGCGTTGGATCTTCCGCGCGGAGATGGTCAGGTTCCGTTTCAAGGCTTTGTCGTTGACCTTGTAGGGACGATATTTCGGTTTGTAGCTCTCGTCTTGAATCTTCCGAACCTGCCGGAGGACGATGTTTCCAAGCCTTCGTTTGTAGTCCCATTCGATGGCTTCGATGGTGTAAAGATGTTTCATTTCATCACCGAGCTCTGTGTATCCTTCCATGTTCTCAACGATATGTAGTTCTTTGTCTACTCGCTCCCGATACCACGCTCCCATCTTGTCTTGCAGACGAATCTTCTTTTGCCGAAGTTCTTTCTGAAAGGCTTGATCTGCATCCAAGGCTTCGGGACTGGAAGACAGCAACCAGCGGGCGGCGTAATCAATATCGCTCCTGTATGGTGCCATCTCTTTACTGGCATACCAAAGAGGCCTGTCCCGCGGCAGTTTATCGGCAAGGTCTTTGAGCATACCGCGAGCGATGTCATTCATCACGGCTGTCGAATAGGCATGGCTCTTCCTTAATAGAGCGTCATGTACCGCCCACCGCTTCTCTTCAAGCTCATCGTTCAGAGTAAAAGCGTTCAAGCGTTCGGTCATCTTTTCGATTGCCTCGAATGAAATCTTGCCCTTCTTCCGATAGAGAAATCCTTTCGCGCGTTTGTTCTTGATTTTGGGTTCTTTCTCAAAGAACAGGTAGTGAATGTGCAAGTGCTCAGGTCGGTCGAGATGAAGAGCACAAAGAAGATCCATATTGTTGGGATCAAAGCCGGCGTCGCGGAAGAATTGGTTGAAAGTTTTATTGACGAGATCAATACACTTCTCTGGCGTATCAATGAGTTTGGAATCCTCCTTGTTAAAGGAGATAAATCCGTGCCAGAGGTTTTTCTCACCGTCTTGGGCTCGCTTCTTGATTGCCTTCACTTCTTCTTTGGAGAGCATACCGTTTTGATTGAATACGCCGGTACTCTTTTGTAGGTATTGGAGCATTGTAAACTTTGCGGCTTCATTGCCGTAAACCTTGCCTTCAGTCGTCATATACTTGTAGATATTGTTCTCGCCGGACAAATCGAAGAAGGCGCGGTTCTTTCTATGGGTTTCAATTTCTCTTTGAGTCGCATTCTTCGGCAGTTTGTAGGGCGTGTAGGCAATATCAAATATGACGGGTGTGCTTTGTTTTTCGATCTGTTTTCTCCTTTCTTTTGTGGACAAAAAGAGGAAGTCGGGTATCCCGATTCCGATAGGCGTTTTGCGGTAAAACTGCAAAACCTTAGCCTGCTTCCTTTTTCATCTCATTTGCTTGCATTTTGCTTGTCGTTAGGATCCGATAATCTCGCTGGCATGGATCAAGATTTGGTACAAACTTGTACTGTCCCGATACACAGATTGCGGCAGTCGATCGTTCAACAGCGACCAGTTGACGCCTTCTGTCAGGTGCATACTTGAACGGTAAATATCGTTCTTGACCTTTGGCTGTCGGCGCAAGAATCCGTCCATGTCAAGTGGCTGGACGCGCTTGGTTGTACCGCCGCAAGAACCGTTCCGCTTCCGCATTTTGGAAAGATCCAGTTTCCGTTTGGCGAGCGCGAAGAACGAGTCCACCGGCGGTTTGAGTGTCGGGGTTTTGTCCTCGAACATATAATCGCATATTGCTTTGACATACTGCCCGCCTTGCTTTTCATCCAAGAGGCAGAGCGCGTCGTAGAAGTTCTCCTGAAACATAAAGTGCTTCATTCTGCGGTTGAGTCCAGATGGTGATTTGTCATTTTGAAGCGCACTTTTGCTCTCTTCTAAGATGTCCACAAGGTTGCCCCAATAGAAGCGCTCCTTGTTATCCTCAATGTCTGCCAGTGGTTCGGACGAGAACATATACGCACACATTCGTTTGGTCAGTCGTCCCGCTTCTTCGTCCTTCAAGGCGCAAAGGATCTGCGCATAGAAATCGTAGAACGGGAATTGTCTGATTGCATGTGGCTGTTCCATAATATCCTCCTTTCGTAGTTTTGGTTTGTCTTGATCGGTCACGCTTGGGTCGATCTCTCGGTCGGTTCATAGGTATCTCTCCTTTCATAAAATATCCCCTCAATAGGTAGCCAGCGAAAATGGCAAAAATACAACCTCTAAAGATAGAATTCACGAAGAATTAACAAATACCCTCTCAATAGGTAGACAACGAAAACGGGCATTTGTCCACGCGAAAGGCAAAAAAATTTTTCACAAAAAGATCTCTCTACTTAAATGGGCAAAAAACGGGCAAAAACGAACCCCCTAAGATGCAAAATTCACGAAAAATTAACAAATCCCCCTCAACAGGTAGGCAGCAAGATTGCCATTTTCACAACCGGTTTTCAAAAATTTGTAATATCCCTCTATAATGAAGGGCAAAAAAACGGCAAAAATATAGCTCCAAAAAGACACAATTCACAAAGAGTTAACAAGTACCCCTCAATAGGTAGCCAGCGAGAATGGCAAAAACTTTACACCTCTCTGAAAAATTCACGGATTGTTTTCATTTGAAGAAGATCCCTCTACTTAAATGGGCGATTTTGGGGTAAAAGACAAGGGTGGAATCTCAGTGTTTACAATTTGTTTCCACTTTTACGATGCCCCTCTACTTAAATGACCTGAAAACGCCGTTTTGGGGGGCAAAACCACGAAAATAAATTTTTTCCCTCAATAGGTAGCCGGCGAAAACGCCATTTTTACAACCATTTTTCGGAGAAAAATAAAAAAGCCCCTCAATAGGTAGGCAGCGAGAATGGCCAAAAGTTTCCACTTTTTTGAAAAGTTCACAAATTGTTTTCATTCTGCGCTATCCCTTCACCTAAAAGGGCTGTTTTTGAGCAAAAGTCAAGGTAGAAATAAAAATCTTGAAAACCTCTTGATATTTCGTCACAAATAGTGTATAATATCTGTGACGAGGTGATGATATGGCACGAATCAATTGTTTTGATCCGATTTATTCAAAAATCGCGGCTCTTCCCGCAGGCGAAGTTTTTATTATATCTGATTTTTCTGATCTTGCGGATGACACTGCCATTCGCAAGGTTTTGTCGCGCCTTGAGGCGGATGGAAAAATTCGTCGCATTTTCCGAGGAGTTTACGATTGCCCAGAATATAACGCTTTTTTGGGCGAAAAAATCGAGCCACATCCGGATAAAATTGCTCGCGCGCTTGCTCGTAATTACGGTTGGACAATTGTCCCTTGCGGCGATACCGCTCTGAATATGCTCGGACTTTCTACGCAAGTCCCTGCCGTTTGGTTGTATGTCAGCGACGGAACTTATAAGGAATACACTTACGGCAATACAATCATTCGCTTCAAGCGCACAACTAATAAGGAAATATCGAATCTTTCCTATAAAACGGCTTTGGTGATTCAAGCGCTCAAAGCGCTCGGCAAAGAGAACATTACGCCCGAGATTATAAATAAGATAGCGACAACCACAACAAAAGAAGAAAAAGAGGCGATGTTTGCCGAAGCAAAATACGCCACATCTTGGATTTATGATAAGATCAAAGAGATTTGCGGAGGAACAAAATGAGGAAAATAGCAACGATACCGGCGCGTGACCGAGAGGCATTGTTCCGCAACACGGCCGCCAAAATGGGTATGCGCGAAGCGATCATCGAAAAGGATTTTTGGGTCTGCTATATGCTGGACTATCTTTTCCATCGTTGCGCTTGGAAGGACAACCTCGCTTTCAAAGGCGGCACCAGCTTGTCAAAAGCCTACGGACTCATTGAACGCTTCTCCGAAGATATCGACTTGATACTTGACTGGCGCGTTCTCGGCTACGGCGTTAATGAACCGTGGGAAGAGCGAAGCAACACGAAACAGGACATTTTCAACAAAGAGGCGAATACAAAAGCTGAGGAGTTCTTGCGCGATATCTTCTTGCCGGCTATTTATGCCGACCTTGCCGCCGAACTCGGCGATGAGGTCAAGTGTTTCATTGATCCGACCGACGCGCAGACCGTCAAGATTGCCTATCCGAATAGTTTTGATGATCTCTCCATTCTTCAAGAGATCCGCCTTGAAATCGGCGCACTCGCCGCATGGACTCCGGAAAAGATCACAGAGATTACTTCCTATGCCGCACAGGAATACGGCAGAGTATTTGAGCAATCATCGACTACCGTTTTAACAGTTCTGCCGGAACGAACGTTTTGGGAGAAGGTGACGATCCTGCACCGCGAAGCGTTCCGTGAAGAGAATCATCCGCTTCCCACGAGATATTCGCGCCACTATTATGATCTCTATTGTATGGCAAAGTCGCCGGTCAAAGATCGGGCGCTTGCGGATACCGATCTGCTTGCTCATGTGGTTGCTTTCAAGGACAAGTTCTACCGTTGCCCGTGGGCGCGTTACGATCTTGCCAAACGCGGCACAATGCGTCTTATGCCGCCCGAATACAACATCCAAAAACTCAAAGACGACTACGCGCATATGCAGAATATGATCTTTGGCGAGAAACCGAGCTTTGATGAGATTTTGGATGGGATTGCAAAATTGGAAAAAGAAATTAACGAATAAAAAAGGGATAAACAGTTATGGCATCTATCATAGATAACAGAAATAAGACTATGCTCGATTCGCTCAAAAACTCTTTGAAGCAAGCCGAAAGAGTTGATATATTGACTGCATTTTTCTACTTCTCTGGGTTTAATGCTCTTGCTGAAGAACTAAAAGACAAAAAAATAAGAATTTTGGTTGGCAACACCATTGATCCGGCCGCTATTGCCGATCTTTGCAATGCTGTCAAAGATAGTCCCGATGAATTGCTCGAGACCTATGCTGTTCGTAGATATGCGGGACTGAATAATTCTCAAAAGAAAAAGTATTATGTTGATAGTTTTGTAGAATTATTCAACAAATCCGCGCTTTCCGATGAGTTTGACTCGACAGATAGCCAAGCAATCTTCAAAATGTTTCTTGGCAAAATTGCCGACGGGACACTTGAAATAAGACTAACAGCAACACCCAACCATGCAAAAGCCTATATTCTAACTAATATGATGGAGTATTCTTGTTTTGGCGATCAAAAGGGCGTTGTTTTTACAGGCTCTTCGAACTTTACTTATAATGGTCTCCGTGGCCAAGGCGAAATGAATGAAAGATTTAGCGATAACAGCAAGTATGAAGAGTATTCCGAGAGCTTTGAGGCGCTGTGGCAAGATAGTAAGTCTATTGATGTTTGTGTCAAAGACGGCAATCAGGATTTTATAAACGAATTAAAGAAGAAGCTTTGGATTTTTGCTCAACCTACGCCCTATCAAATTTTCATTCGCATTTTATTTGAGCTCTATGCTTCTCTTGAAAGTAATGTTGTAAAATCGCCTTATGAAATCACCAATGGTAAATTTGCTAATTTAAAGTACCAGTTGGACGCGATCAAGTATGGCGTAGACTGTATCAACAAGAACAACGGCGTTATAATTGCGGACGTTGTAGGCTTGGGCAAGTCCGTGATTGCGTCGGCTATTGCTTATAATTTAGACATCAAGAGGACGGTGATTATTGCACCTCCTCACCTTGTTGATCAATGGAACGAATATCAGCAGGATTTTGGGCTTCGCGGCGTCAGAGTATGCAGTAGTGGGAAGATTCAAGATTTGTATGACGCTTATGCCGCCGACCCAAACCCAATACTTTATATTATTGACGAAGCACATAGGTACCGCAACGAATTGAGCGATAGCTATCAGCTCTTGCACCAGTTAACACGTTCTCACGCGGAGAATAAAGTTGTTTTGCTGACAGCTACTCCCTATAACAATAGACCACAGGATTTATTTGCACTCGTTAAACTATTCCAAACGCCCAGTCGTTCTACTATTCATTCCGTTGATAATCTCGGCGTTCGCTTCCATGAGCTGATTGCCAAGTATAATACTTTGGAAAAAGAGGGGAAAAAACATCTTACCACCGAAATTAAATATGAATTGGACAAGCTGAGTCAACAACTCAGGCTTTTGATTGACCCTGTTATTGTGAGACGTAGCCGAATTGACTTGCAGGAGATTAAGGAATATGCGGAAGATTTGAAGCTTCAAGGCATTCAATTTCCGAAAGTCGTTGGTCCAGAGCTCGTAGAATATGATTTGGGAGAAATCCGTCCACTATATCTCCAGACATTGGACTTGTTGAGCAACAAATTCATTTGCGCGCGCTATAATCCATCGGCGTATCTTATCAATCCGGACGCATTTTCCAAGCAATATGGCGAACTGTTTGGCGAAATCAACATTCAGTTGTCGCAAAGAAACTTGGCAATGTTTATTAAGAGATTGCTCGTTATGCGTTTTGAAAGTTCAAAATCTGCTTTCAAATCAACGCTCACAAGTATTTTGACTTCCTACGAAAACATTGTGAAATGGTGGGATAAAGGTTATGTTCCGATTAAAAAGAGCGGATACTTACCTGACCCAGATGATGAAGAGCTCCAAGAAACTCTTGATGAGATCAATAGCATCGACGAGCTTGGTATCGACATCAGCAAAATCAAAAAGAAAGCCATTCCGATTGAAAAGAGCTTGTTCAAGGAAGAGTTTATTGCGGCGGTTCAAAGCGATATCGAGCTTTTGAAAGGCATCTATACAAATTGGTTTGAAAGCGACGAGATTGGTGTCGATCCAAAGTATAATGTCGTAAAACGGAAAATCGAAGCTTCCCTCGAAGAAAACAAGGATCGCAAGCTTGTCGTTTTCTCTACGTTTGCCGACACGGCAGAATATGTAAAAGACCATCTTGAAAGAGACGGTTTTAGAGTCTTGCTTTACACTGGAGGAGCTTCGCAAATTGATCGTAGTATTGTAAAACATAATTTTGATGCCTCTTGTGCTCCTGCAGATCAGGCAAACGATTATGATATTATTGTTGCAACCGATGCTTTAAGCGAAGGATTTAACCTAAACCGCGCGGGTGTGATTATCAATTACGATATTCCGTACAACCCTACAAGAGTTGTTCAGCGAATCGGGCGTATTAACCGTATTAACAAAAAGATGTTTGATAGTATTTACATCTTTAACTTTTTCCCGACAGACATCG
>CAMOHW010000024.1 GCA_946615525.1 uncultured Clostridia bacterium
CTTTCGGGTGCGGGAGCGCCATTGCTTCCTCCTCGATGGCGACCGAAATGATTAAAGGTAAGCCGATTGACGAAGCACTCAAACTTTCCAACAAAGCGGTGGTGGAGGCGCTGGACGGACTGCCGCCCCACAAACTGCACTGCTCGGTACTTGCCGAGGAAGCGGTGCGCGCCGCCGTGAAGGACTACTATGACAAACACGGCATTGCCTACGATCCCGACGAATTCTGCGCCGGCGATTGTGCCCATTGCCACGAGCACGACGAGCAATAAAAAAGCGATCAAAAAAGCCCTGTTCACGGCGAACAGGGCTTTCTTTTTTTCGATAACTTGTTATTTCAAAATTACATTTTCCTCTCCCAAAAGGGTGCGGAATTGAGAAAGCAGGTAGTCGCTCATGGCAATGCCGCGGTGGTCAAAATCATATTGCTTGGTAGAGGCATCGTAAAAGACGACCGGAAAACCGCCCTCAAAGATCTCGGTCAGGTTTTCGGCTTTGCGATATTGCTCGCATTCCTTGTCCGGAACGCGCAAAAACAGGCGTTTGGGTGCCTGCGGTTTGGGGGTAGGTGCCGGTTTTTGCTCGGATTTTTCTACAACAGGTACTTGCGAAGCAACTTTTTCTTTCTGAAAATCGGCGTTCTCGACCAGTTCTTCCAACGAGCCGACCAGCAGTTTCGGTGTTTCGTCATCCCGCACCGAAAGTGCGCCCGAAACGAAGACCGCCTGATCCTTGCGCACCAGCGGAGCGATTGCCGAATAGACCGAGGAAAACGCCACGCATTCCATTTCGGCATACTGATCCTCCACCGTGAAGAACGCCATGCGCTCGCCGCCGCGGGTATTCTTGACCGAGATTGCCGTAATGATGCCGGCAATGCGGATGCGCAGACGGTCGGGCAGATCGTTCTCTCCCGAAACGAATTTGGAAATGGGATCCGGCGAAAGCAGCTCCAGGTGGCGCGAGAAACTCTCCATCATAGAACCGGAGAAGAACATTCCGGCAACCTCGCGCTCCATCATCAATTTTTCACGCACGGTCAAGTCGGGCAGGGGCGGGTAGGTGAAGGCAGGCGCTTGATCGGCACCGAGCATGGAAAACATATCCAGTTGCCCGGAAAGATTGTTTCTTCCCTTTTGCGCCGCCTGCTCCAAAAGCGTTTCGTTTGCCGCCAACAGACGACTGCGATAGACGCCGAGGCGATCAAAAGTTCCTGCTTTGATGAGCGACTCCACCATGCGGCGGTTGAGGTCCGCCGTAGGCATCCGGTTGACAAAATCCTCAAACGAGGCAAACTTGCCGTTCTTACGCTCGGCAAAAATATGGTTTAGGAACTGTTCACCCACATTTTTAATGGCAAGAAGTCCAAAACGAATGTCCTTGCCGTCCACCGAAAAGTCGGCGCGGCTCTCGTTGATGTCGGGAGGCAAAACGCGAATACCGCGTGCCGAACACTCGGAGATATACTCGGCAATTTTTGCCTGGTTGCCCAAAACGCTGGTCATCAGCGCGCAGAGATACTCGCGGGGATAGTGCTGTTTGAGGTAGGCGGTGCGGTAGGAGATGACCGCATAGGCGGCGGCATGAGATTTGTTGAACGCATAGTTTGCAAAACTTTCCATATCGGTAAAAAGTTTTGCGGCGGCATCCGCGTCAATGCCCCGTTCTTTGGCGCCGTTTACAAACGTTTCGCGCTCGGCAAGCAGGACGCTTGCTTTCTTTTTGGACATGGCGCGGCGAACCACATCGGCGTGCCCGAAGGTATAGCCCGCAAGTTCGCGGAAAATGCTCATAACCTGCTCCTGATAGACAATGACGCCATAGGTGGAAGACAGGATGGGCTCCAGTTCGGGAATGTCATAATGCACCTTTTCAGGGTGGTGACGCCCCTCGGTAAACCGCGGAATAAACTCCATGGGCCCCGGACGATAAAGCGCGATGGCGGCAATGATGTCCTCAAAGCGCTCCGGGCAAAGCGAAGTCAGCGTTTTCTGCATTCCGGCAGACTCCAACTGAAAGACGCCGCCGGTCTTGCCCGAGGAGATGAGCCGATAGGTTTCAACATCATCCATGGGCAGTTTTTCCAAATCAAAGTTTGGCTCATGCTCACGGATCTGTAGTTCGGCGTCGTGCAGAATGGTCAGATAGCGGAGCGCAAGAAAATCGAACTTCAAAAGTCCGAGGTGGGCAATGGTATCCATATCAAACTGTGTGACCACCGTGCCGTTGCTGACGGCAAGAGGCACATAGCTGGAAACAGGTCGATCAGTAATGACCACGCCGGCGGCATGAACCGACATATTGCGCGGCATTCCCTCCAGCGCCATAGCGGTATCCACCAGGCGGCGCACCTGCGCGGAGTTTTGGTAGAGTTCCTGCAATTCCTTCTCTTTGAGAGCAGCGGAAATGGTAATGTTCAGTTCCTGCGGCACTGCTTTGGCAACCACATCCACCTCGGCATAGGGCATACCGAGCGCACGGCCGACGTCCCGGATCGCGGCACGCGCCGCCATAGTTCCAAATGTAATGATTTGCGAAACGTGATCCTTACCGTAGCGTTCGGCAACATAATCAATTACCTCGTCGCGGCGGTTGTAGCAAAAGTCCATATCAATATCCGGCATACTGACGCGCTCGGGGTTGAGAAAACGCTCGAAAAGCAGGTCATATTTGAGAGGATCCACATCGGTAATGCCAAGCGAGAAGGCAACCAGACTCCCCGCGCCCGAACCACGTCCGGGGCCGACCGGAATATCGCGGGAGCGCGCAAAGGAAACATAGTCCTGCACAATCAAAAAATAGTCGGCATATCCCATAGAATTGATGACCGAAAGTTCGTAGTCCAGCCGTTCGCGGTATTCGGTTTCGGAATGGCCGCCAAAAACGATTTTCCCGTTGGAAACGCGTCCGGCAAAACCGCGCAGGGCAAGGTCGCGCAAATATGCCTCGGCGCTCTCGCCGGCGGGAACCGGAAACTTGGGCAGATAGGTGGTGGAAAAGTCAAACTCCAACTCGCAACGGTCGGCAATTTTGACCGTGTTCTCCAACGCCTCGGGATAGTCGCCCAAAACCGCCGCCATTTCTTCCCCGGTTTTCAGGTAAAACTCGTCGGTTGCAAACGCCTCGGGGCGTCCGGCATCCACGGTGGTGTTGGTTTGAATGCACATCAATACCGCTTGCGTGTCGGCGTCACGACGGCGCAGGTAGTGGCAATCGTTGGTCGCCACCAGAGGCAGGCCGCATTTTTTTGCAAGTTCTGCCAACATGGGCACCATATTTTTTTGTTCCGGCAGACCATGGTTCTGTAATTCGATATAGAAATGGTCTTTCCCAAACATTTGGGCATAGCGGTTTGCCGTTTTTTCGGCCTCCGAAAAATCGCCTTTTGCAAGCAATTTCGGAATCCTTCCGCCCAGGCAAGCCGAAAGCGCGATCAATCCCTCGGAATGGGTGCGGAGCAGTTCTTCGTCCACCCGCGGTTTGTTGTAAAAGCCCTCGGTAAAGGAGAGCGACACCATTTCGCACAGGTTGCGGTAGCCGGTCTCGTTTTCGCAGAGCAGGACCAGGTGGTCGGCATACCCTTCACCGGTATTGGTTTTGGAAAAGCGCGAGCCGGTGGCAACATAGACCTCGCACCCGATAATGGGTTTGATCCCCTCGGCGCGGCAGGCCTGCCAAAAGGCAACGGCGCCAAACATGACCCCGTGATCGGTGATGGCAACGGCGTTTTGCCCGACCTCTTTGACGCGCTTCGGAATATCCGAAACACGACAAGCACCGTCGAGCAGACTGTATTCGCTATGCAGATGCAGATGCACAAAACCGCTCATGGTTCGCGCTCCTTTCGTTTTTTCGTTTTCATTCCGCCGCGTCCAAAAGCCGGCGCAGGCGGTGGTTGAGCCCTGACTTGGTAATGGGAGGGTTGTGCAAGAGGGCAAGCTCGTCCAACGAGGAGTCGGGATTTTCCAGACGCAGTCTTGCCGTTTCGCGCAGTTCTTCGGTCAGATTACCGAGTTTTCCGGTTTCCTGCAAGCGCGTAATTGCTGCCACCTGCCGTGCGGATGCCGAAACGGTGCGTTCCAGATTGCGCGTTTCGCAGTTGGTCACGCGATTTTCGTAACTGCGAATGTCGTGCATAATGCGCGCGTTCATCATTTCAAAGGTTTTGCGCTGGGCGCCCATCATGGTCAGCAGGTCCTCCACCGAGCCGGCTTTTTTGAAATAAAAGCCCACGCGGTTTTGGCGTGTCACGCGCCCGGCCGGGTAGCCGATCTCCTCAAAAAACGCCGAAACGACCGCTTCGCAGGCAGACGGGATAAGAAATTCCATGTGGATCGCCTTTTGCAGATCGTTGATGGTCCCCGAGGAAAGGAACATTCCGCGCAGAAACGCCGCGTTGCATTCCTCGCAACGGCTGCCGAAAACTGCCGAAAGGTCGTCCGCCGATTTGCTTTGCAAATGTTCCAAAAGGCGGCGGAACGAGGGGGAGGCAAAGAGGACTTCTTCATAATATTTTCCGCAAAAGCCGGTGCGGCGGCGCTCCGGCTCTTTGGAGAACTGAACGCGCAATTCTTCGGCGGCAAGATCGGCGGTTGCGGCATCGCGGAAGCGGGTGATCGTTTCTCCTTTCCCGTCCGGCGCAGGAAACGCGGCAAGGAAAAGCCCGCAAATCAAACACCGCCGGCAACAGTTCTTTTTGACCGGCACCGATAAGAGATCGGTGCGAACGGTATCCGCAAATGACATGGTTTTTCCTCCTTTTTCCTTTATTTTTGCGCAAAAAGTGCCGATTTTCGCATATACGTCCTTCAAATTTTGCCAAAAATGCGAATTTCGGGTTCCAACAGGATCCCGGTCTTTGCAAACACGGTTTCCCGGATTTTCTTCATCAATTCAACGACATCTTTTGCCGTTGCGCCGCCGCGGTTGACGATGAATCCCGCGTGCTTTTCCGAAACAGTCGCGCCGCCTACCGACAGCCCTTTGAGTCCGCAGGCGTCGATCAGTTCGGCGGCAGAACCCTTTGCGGGTCGTTTGAACGCACTGCCCGCGCCGGCTTCACCGATGGGTTGCTTTTGGCGGCGCAAAGCAAGGTTTTCGGATATTCTTTGCCGAATGGCATTGGGATCTCCGCTTTGCAAACGAATGTGCGCTCCCAAAATGATCATTTCCGGATGCGTTGTGAAAACACTTGTGCGGTATCCGAAAGCGTGCTCGGGGCCGAGTAATTTGCCACAGGTATCGGTCTTTGCGTCATAGTATGCGGTTTCTACTATCACATCCGCCATTTCGCCGCCGTGTGCGCCGGCGTTCATATAGACCGCGCCGCCCACCGTTCCCGGAATGCCGCAGGCAAACTCCAATCCCGAAAGCCCTCGCGTGGCGGCGCGACGGGAAAGCACCGGAAGTCCGACACCGCTCTCGGCAAAAAAGCCGTCCGGCTCGTCGGCAACCGCGTTCATTCCTTTGGTGAAAAGGACTGCGCCGCACAACCCTTCGTCGGGGAACAGCAAATTGCTCCCGTTGCCCACAAGGAAATACGGAACATTTTCTTTGCGGCAAAGGCGGAGGGCAATTAAAAGTTGCTCCACTGTTTTGGGAAAAACGGCAAAATCGGCATTTCCGCCGATATGAAAGGTGGAAAGGGGTGCAAGCGGACAATCTTTTCGGAAGGGGATCTCGTCAATAGCCAATAGTTTTTCCAACAAGGTCACCGGCTTCACCCCCTCGTTCGATTGTATGGTTATTATTATTATACTCTTGATTGCGCCGAATTGCAATAGCATTTTTTCGGAACTCTTTTTGGTTTTTTGCCAAAATTTCCTTTTTGCCCTTGAAAAGAGCCGAAAATAGTGTATAATATAGAATAGATTAGTATGGGCAGAAAGCAAAAGACTTTTGCCAAAATATTCAAAAGAGGAGGTGCGTGATGATCGTTATCGGTTTGACCGGACCCACAGGCGCGGGAAAAAGCACCGTTCGGGAACTGTTTGCTGCCTACGGCATTCCCGGCATTGACGCCGATGCGGTTTATGGTGAGCTGATCCTTCCACCCTCCCGTTGCCTGGACGAGCTGACGCGCATTTTCGGCAATTCGATCCTCCTGCCGGACGGAACGCTTGACAGAGGAGCGCTTGCCAAGAAGGTGTTTTCCAATGCCGACGCGCGCGCCATGCTCAACGCGGTTGCCCACCGGCACATTATGAAGGAGATCCGCCACCGGATCAAAAAGCTGGAAAACGAGGGCGCTCCCGCCGTGGTGCTGGACGCTCCGCAACTCTTTGAAGCGAACGCACAAAAGGACTGCGACGCCATAGTCGCCGTTCTGGCAAATCCCGATTTTCGTCTTGCCCGCATTTCCTCACGCGACGGGCTTTCCAAAGAGGATGTGCTTGCCCGCATGGACGCGCAGCTGCAGGAAGATTTTTTCCGCGCCAACGCCGACTACATTTTGGAAAATGACTCATCCCCCGAAAAGCTGGTCCCCGCAGTGGAACAGATCTTACGATCCTTGCATATTCCGTTTACACCCCGCGCAAACTGACCTCTATAAAACCAATTCAAAAAGGAGAATTGACCATGTCTGAAAACAAATACGATTCGCTTTGCTATCAAAAAAAGTCCGTCTATGAAAAAGCCGGTGACAAAATTGTAGAACAGGCGTATGACTACGCCAAAAAATATATGCGCTTTCTGGATTCTTCCAAAACCGAGCGCGAGGCAGTTGTGGAAAGCATCCGCATTGCCGAGGATGCCGGATACCGCGCCTGGACCTTTGGACAGCCGATCAAAACCGGCGACAAACTTTATTACAACAACCGCGGCAAAAATCTGTTTTTATTCCACATCGGCACCGAGCCGATCGATTGCGGCATTCGCATTACCGGCGCGCATATCGACTCGCCGCGCCTGGACCTGAAACAAAATCCCGTTTTTGAGGACCACGACCTGTGCTACCTGAAAACGCACTACTACGGCGGCATTCGCAAATACCAGTGGCTTGCCATGCCTTTGGCGCTCCACGGCGTTGTGGTCAAGCAGAGCGGCGAAGTGGTCAATATTGAAATTGGCGAAAAGGACTCCGACCCGGTCATGTATATCACCGACCTGTTGCCGCACCTGGCGCAAAACGAAGTAACCAAGCCGGTTTCCCAGGCGTTCCAGGCGGAAAAACTCAACATTCTTGTCGGCAGTCGTCCGCTGGATTGTGAGGAAAATCAGTCGGCAAAAATGACCGTTTTGAACTATCTTTTTGAAACCTACGGAATTACCGAGGAAGATCTGCAATCGGCAGAACTTTCCATCGTTCCCGCCGGAAAGGCGCGCGACCTCGGTCTTGACCGCTCCATGATCTGCGCTTACGGTCACGATGACCGCTGCTGTGCTTACCCATCGCTGACCGCCATGATCGATTCCGATGAAAAGATCCACACCACCATGTGTTCTCTGGTGGACAAAGAGGAAACCGGATCGGACGGTGTGACCGGCGCGCAATCCAGCATTACCGTTGACCTGATCAGTGAGATCGCACGTGCTTTGGGTGGCAATCCCGCAACCGTTCGCGCCAATTCCAAATGCCTTTCCAGTGATGTTTCGGCAATTTTCGACCCCGCCTTCAAAGATGTTTTTGAAGAACGCAACTCCGCCCTTTTGGGTTGCGGTGTTGCCATGTGCAAGTTCACCGGTGCGCGCGGAAAATCCGGCACCTCGGACGCAAGTGCCGAGCTGGTTGCCTGGGTGCGCCGTTGCCTGAACGAGGCAGGCGTGGTTTGGCAGACCTGCGAACTTGGCAAGGTGGATTTGGGCGGTGGCGGAACCATTGCAAAATATATGGCAAACCAGAACATTGACACCATTGACCTGGGCGTTGGCGTTCTCTCCATGCACGCGCCCTACGAGGTCATTGCGAAGGTCGATCTTTATGAGGCCTACCGCGCATTTTGCGCCTTCTATCGTTTTTGATCGGCAATGACAGACCGTTTTCTGGAACAGCTGACCGGCGCCAAAGAAAAGTTTTTGCAAATGGAGGCCTCGCTCTCCGATCCCGCCGTTCTTGCCGATCCGGCAAAGTATGCCGCCGTGATGAAAGAATACCGTCGGCTTTCCCCGCTGGCGGAAAAAGCGACCGCCTTTGACCACGCAAAAAGGACCGCCGACGATGCCCTGCACCTTTTGGAGGAGACCGCCGACGCCGAACTGCGCGAGCTTGCAAACGCCGAGCTGAAAACCGCGCGCGCCGATATGGAGACGCTGACCCGCGAGATCACGCTCCTGCTTTTGCCGCGCGACCCCAACGATGAAAAAAATGTGATGGTGGAGATCCGCGCGGGGGCGGGCGGCGAGGAAGCCGCTCTGTTTGCCGCCGATCTTTACCGGATGTATTGTATGTTTGCCACGGCAAACGGATTTCGCACCTCTATGATGAGTTCCACTCCCACCGAACTGGGCGGTTTTCGCGCAGTTGTATTCTTGGTGGAGGGCCTGGGTGCCTATTCCCGCCTGCGCTTTGAAAGCGGTGTTCACCGCGTCCAGCGCGTTCCCACCACCGAGTCGCAGGGGCGGATCCAGACCTCCACGGCAACGGTTGCCGTCTTGCCCGAAGCCGACGAGGTAGAGGTGCAGATCAACCCCGCCGATCTGGTTTTTGAATCCTGCAAATCCAGCGGTGCCGGAGGTCAGCATATCAACAAGACCGAATCCGCCGTCCGTCTGACGCACAAGCCCACCGGAATTGTGGTGGAGTGTCAGGAGGAGCGCAGTCAGTTCAAAAACAAGGACAAAGCCCTGCAAATGCTCCGCACCATTCTTTATGACCGCGAAAAGCGCGAGCATGACGAGCAAATTGCCTCCGACCGCCGCGAGCAGGTCGGCACCGGAGACCGGAGCGAAAAGATACGCACCTACAATTTCCCGCAGAACCGCGTGACCGATCACCGCATCGGGCTTTCGCTTCATTCGCTCGACTCGTTTTTGAACGGGCGGATCGACGCTATGATCGACGCGCTCGCCGTTGCCGAGGCAACAAAAAAGATTGCCGAAGTGAATTGATTTTTGATTGAGGTATTTTTGCATTGAACACCCAAATCATTCCGATTTTTGACCCCAAAAGGCAGGAAGAAGACCTGCGCCGCGCCGCAGAGATCATTCGCGGCGGCGGTTTGGTCGCTTTTCCGACCGAAACGGTTTACGGTCTTGGAGGGGACGGGACTGACGATGACGCGGCAAAAAAGATTTATGCCGCAAAAGGTCGCCCCTCGGATAACCCCCTCATCATTCATATTGCCGAGCCGGAAGAGGCAGACCGCTATGCCGTGGTCAACAGCACTTACCTCCGCTTGGCAAAAGCGTTTATGCCGGGTCCTTTGACGGTCATTCTCCCGCGCCGCTCCGTCATTCCCCCGTCGGTGACCGGCGGGCTGGATACCGTTGCGGTGCGTTGCCCCTCCCACCCGGTGGCGCACGCGCTGATTGCGCTTGCCGGCGTTCCGATCGCGGCGCCCTCGGCAAATCTATCGGGCAAACCCTCGCCTACCTGTGCCTCTCACGTGATCGCCGCCCTTTCGGGGCGCGTGGAGATGATCCTGGACGGCGGCGA
>CAMOHW010000025.1 GCA_946615525.1 uncultured Clostridia bacterium
GAGCCGCAGACAGATCGCAAAACGCTTCTTGCCGCCTGCCCGCAGTTCCGTGTAGAGCGTGTAGAAGTGTCTGAAAAAACCACTTTTCCGGCAAAACAAGGCATTCTCCATTTGCTTTGCATTGGCGGCACCGGAACTTTGATTTGCAACGGGATTTCCTACCCCGTCTTGCGCGGAAACAGCTATTTGCTACCGCCGGATGCGGACATTTTGGCAGACGGAACCATGACGGTATTGCTCTCCGAACCATAAAAGGAGTAAAAACCGGGAAAAAATGTGATTTTTGACTTGTCAGAAGCCGCATTTTGTGTTATACTATTATTTTAGAGAGATATTATATGGGGCGCTATAGGCGCCGGAGGTATCATTTGATAGTTGCATTGGAAGAAGCCAAACGCCAGTTGACGGCAATGCGTGCCGATCTTGTAGAACTGGGAAAATCACTGCGCATTGAGGAAACGCGCGCCAATCTGAAAGATTTGGAAGCCCAAACGCTGGATCCCACCTTTTGGAACAGCACCGAGAACTCCTCCAAAACATTGCAGGCGATCAAGCAATCCCAGGATAAAATCGAGGGCTACGAAAAACTCTGTGCCCGGTTGGAGGATACGCTTGCTCTTTGCGAAATGGCGATTGAGGAAAATGACGAATCCTTTGTTGAGGAAGTGCAAAGCGAACTTGCCGCCATTGCCGCCGAGGAGGAACACCGCCGTATAGAGGTTTTGCTTTCCGGCGAATATGATAAGAGCAACGCCATTGTATCCTTTCACCCCGGCGCCGGAGGCACAGAGGCACAGGACTGGGCGCAAATGCTTTACCGCATGATTACGCGGTGGGCGGAAAAAAGCGGGTTCAATGTTCGCCTGACCGACTGGCTGGACGGGGACGGCGCCGGCATCAAGAGCGCCACCATTATGGTAGAGGGGCGCAACGCCTACGGTTACCTCAAAAGCGAGAACGGCGTTCACCGCCTGGTGCGTGTTTCGCCGTTTGATGCAAACGGCCGCCGCCAAACATCATTCGCTTCTATCGAGGTCATGCCCGAGTTTGAAGATGTGGATAAGGTTGTTTTGCGTGAGGAGGATTTGGAGATCACCGCGCACCGTTCCAGCGGCGCAGGAGGTCAGCATATCAACAAAACCGACTCGGCGATCCGCATTGTGCATAAGCCAACGGGAATTGTTGTCGGTTGCCAGACTGAGCGGTCGCAACTGCAAAACAAAGAAACAGCACTCCATATGCTCAAAGCAAAACTCATGGAGATCAAATTGCGCGAGCGGCTGGAAACCATAGAGGAAATCCAGGGCAATAAAACCAACATTGAGTGGGGCGCGCAGATCCGTTCCTATGTATTCATGCCCTATACGCTGGTCAAAGATACCCGCACAGGTTACGAAACCGGAAACGTCCAGGGCGTTATGGACGGGGATTTGGACGGTTTTATCAACGCATATCTGAAAATGACCTCCGCACAGGAGGGAAATAAGAAAGGCGGGACCAACACATGAGAAAGAAGAACGAAAAACTGATGTTTGCCATTGCAGGCGGTGCTTTGATGACTGCTTCGGTAATTCCCATGGTGGCATATCTTTCGCGCAAAAAAGAGGATCAGCAAACCGGCGTTGGAATGCTGTTGGGCGCCGTAGCCGGATTGACGGCGGGCATTGTGCTTGCCTATGAGCCGGAGCGCCGCGCGCGTCGCCGCGTTGTAGTGGATCAGATGTTTGATGATGATGACGCCGCGGTTGCCAACCACCGTATCAACGGCGTTCTCAACCGTAGCGAGGAGCGCGCCGCAAAGCCGGAGTCCCTTCGCCGCGAGATCGACGTGGACGAAGACGCGACCGTAGACGACTTTATGTAATGCAACCGGGGCTGTCGCCTCCCGCCTGGGAACGCGGCGGCCTTTTGCAACTTTTTCGGGGAAGGAGGGGATCCGCATGGTTCGGGTAACATCGGTTTGCACCGGCAGTATTGCCGAGGCCGAAGGAATTGTTGCCGGCGATATTTTGCTTGCCGTCAACGGAAACGAGATCCGCGATGTGCTGGACTATCGCTTTTATTTGACCGATACCGAGATCACCCTTCGCATGGAACGAAACAAAGCTCCCTACGAGGTCCGATTCCGCAAAGGGGAATACGAGGATGTTGGGTTGGAGTTTGCCACCCCGCTGATGGACCAAAAGCACAGTTGCGCAAACAAATGCGTGTTCTGCTTTGTGGATCAACTACCTCCCGGAATGCGCAAAACCCTCTATTTTAAGGATGATGACGACCGTCTTTCTTTCTTGCACGGGAATTATGTAACGCTTACCAACCTCAAAGACAGAGATGTTGAGCGGCTTATCAAAATGCGGATCTCTCCGATCAATATCTCGGTGCATACCACAAATCCGGAACTGCGCGTCAAAATGATGGGCAATAAGCGTGCCGGAGAGGTGCTTGCCTATCTTGGGCGGTTTGCAGACGCCGGACTGGCGCTTTGCACGCAGATCGTGCTTTGCAAAGGACTCAATGACGGCGCCGAGCTGGACCGCTCCATGCGCGATCTTGCCGCGCTTTATCCGGCGTTGCGCTCCTGCGCCATCGTTCCGGTGGGCATTACCAGATTCCGCGAGCGGCTTTACCCCCTGGAACCGTTTGAAAAAGACGAGGCCGCGGCGGTCATCCGGCAGGTCAACGCGTTTGGCGAGGAATGCCTGAAACAATACGGCACCCGTCTGTTTTACTGTGCGGACGAGCTTTACCTCAAAGCAGGACTTCCGCTCCCGGGCGAGGAGTATTACGAGGATTATTCCCAACTGGAAAACGGCGTTGGAATGCTGACCTCGCTTGCTGCCGAGTTCGATTTTGAAATGGAAGACCTGCAGAGTTTGCTGGCTGATTATCAGCCGCCGCGCACCGTTTCGGTTGCGACCGGCGTTGCCGCCTACGAGCAAATTGCCGCTATGGCAAAGCGGCTTTCGGCGCGCGTTCCGGGACTGACCATTCACGTTTATAAAATCATCAACCACTTCTTCGGTGAAACGGTCACCGTTTCGGGACTTTTGACCGGAACCGATCTTTGCGAACAGCTTGCCGGTAAGGATCTGGGAGAGGAACTGCTCTATCCTGAAACCATGCTCAAAGCAGACGAAGACTTGTTTTTGGACGACATGACGCCTGCCATGCTTTCGCAAAAACTTCATATTCCCGTCCGCGCCAGCCGTGGCGAGGGCAGGGCATTTATTCGGGCGGTCCTGGGCGGCTCGGAAGAATAAAACCAACCAAAAAAAGAGAGGAGGAGAGCTTTCCAATGTCAAAACCGATCCTTGCCATTGTAGGCAGACCAAATGTGGGCAAAAGCACCCTGTTCAATAAACTCATCGGCGAGCGCCGCGCCATTGTGGAGGACACACCCGGAGTAACGCGCGACCGCATTTACGGCGAGACCGAATGGAGAGGGCGCAAACTGGTGGTCATTGACACCGGCGGCATTGAGCCGAAAAGCGACGACATTATTCTTTCGCAAATGAAATTGCAGGCGCAAATCGCCATTGATACAGCGGATGTCATTCTGTTTATGTGCGATGTGCGCACCGGACTTACCGCAAATGACCATGACATTGCCATCATGCTCAAAAAGAGCGGCAAACCGGTCATCCCCTGCATCAATAAGTGCGATGCCATTGGCGGCGCACCTATGGAGTTCTACGAATTTTACGAACTTGGCTTTGACCAGGAACCCATTGCGCTTTCCAGCTTGCATGGCAGTGGTTCCGGCGATATTCTGGATGCCGCCCTGGACGCTTTGGGCGATTGGCAGGACGAGGAAGAAGAACCGGATAGCATTCGCGTTGCCGTCATCGGCAAACCGAACGCAGGAAAATCTTCTATCATCAATAAAATGCTGGGCGAAAACCGCCTGATCGTTTCGGACATTGCCGGAACTACGCGGGACGCCATTGATACCGTTGTAGAGAATGAGAGCGGAAGATATACCTTTATTGACACCGCCGGCATTCGCCGCCAGGCGAAAATTGATGACCGTGTAGAGCATTTCAGCGTCCTGCGCGCCCACATGGCGGTGGAACGCGCCGACGTTTGCTTAATTATGATCGATGCGACGGTCGGCATTACCGAGCAGGACGAAAAAATTGCCGGCATTGCACATGAGGCGGGCAAAGCATCTGTGATCGTTGTCAATAAGTGGGATCTGGTGGAAAAGGACAACTCCACCGTAAACGAATTCAACAACAAAATTCGCACCGCACTGGCATATATGCCCTATGCGCCTATCATTTATGTTTCCGCCAAAACCGGTCAGCGCGTGCAAAATCTTTATGAGAAGATCAATCAGGTCTTTGAGCAGTCCACCCAGCGTGTTTCTACCGGAATGCTCAACGATGTGCTCAACGATGCAGTCACGCGCGTTCAGCCGCCGTCGGACAAGGGAAGACGGTTGAAGATTTACTACATGACGCAAACTTCGGTTGCGCCGCCCACCTTTGTTATTTTCTGCAACAATGCGGAGTTGTTCCATTTCTCCTATCAGCGGTTTATTGAAAACTGCCTGCGTGACACGTTTGGCTTTGAGGGCACCCCCATCAAACTGGTCATTCGCCAAAAGGGAGAAGACCCGCAGTAACACCATTGCTTTTTGAAAGGACTTTTTTGTCATGTTTGTCGATCATGCAAAAATTGAGATCCGCGCAGGGGACGGCGGAAACGGAGCCGTTTCTTTCCGGCGGGAAAAATATGTTGCCGCCGGCGGACCTGACGGCGGTGACGGCGGACGCGGAGGGAATGTCATCTTCCGTGTGGACGAGGGGACCAACACCCTACTCGCCTTCCGCTATAAACATCATTTTTCGGCAAAACGCGGAGGCGATGGTAGCGGTGCCAAGTTCCACGGTGCAAACGGTGAGGATTTGGTCATCCCCGTTCCGCCCGGAACGCTGATTCGCGATGCCGAAAGCGGAAAGATCATTCACGATATGTCCGAGGATGGCGGTGCCGATTATATTGCCTGCCGCGGCGGTCGCGGCGGTTGGGGCAACCGCCGGTTTGCAACGGCAACGCGACAGGTGCCCATGTTCGCCAAAAGCGGGACCAAGGGCGAGGAAAAAACCGTCCTGTTGGAGCTGAAAATGCTTGCCGACGTCGGCATTTGCGGCTATCCCAGCGTGGGCAAATCCTCCATTCTTGCGCGCATCTCCGCGGCAAAACCCAAAGTGGCGGACTACCATTTTACCACGCTTTCGCCTAACCTGGGCGTTGTGCGCACCGGCGGGGACGCCGGATTCGTTGCGGCGGATATTCCCGGGTTGATCGAAGGAGCCGCCGAAGGTGCCGGATTGGGACACGCATTCCTGCGGCACATTGACCGTTGCCGGTTGCTTTGGCACGTGGTGGACATTTCCTGCTTTGAGGGGAGAGATCCGATCGACGAAGTGGAAATGATCAATGTAGAGCTGGATAAATACAGCCCCGAACTTGCCTCCCGCCCGCAAATCATTGTTGCCAACAAGGTGGACGCGCTGGACAGGGAAGTGGTAGATATTCCGGCATTTGAGCATTTTGTCAAGGTCAACGGTTGGGAATTGTTCTATGTTTCTGCCGCGACCGGAGTGGGTTTGGACGAATTGATCGCCCATACTGCCGAGCGCTTGCGCGAACTGCCGCCTATGAAAGTCTATGAGCGCGAATACGATCCCGAGGACGCTTATGTCGGTGGCGGAAAGGAAACCAGGATCCGCCGCGAGAACGATACCTACTATGTGGAGGGCGAGTGGCTCCTCAATCTGATGGGGCAGATCAACCCCAACGATTACGAGTCCATGAACTTCTTCCAACGGGTTTTACAGCGTAGCGGCGTGTTTGAGGCACTGGAAGCCAAGGGATGCAAGGATGGGGATACCGTCAACATCTACGATTACGAATTTGATTATGTCAAATAAAAAAAGCGGACTTTCCTTTTGGAAAGTCCGCTTTTGAATATTGATTTTGTATCAATTGGTAATGTATGTCGCCCAACCGCCGGAGGTTTGAATGGTGCCGTCCGGCAGGACCCATTGTGCCTCTGTATCGGGGATCGATTCCACCAAAGCCAATCCATCTTCCAGTGGCATACAGAATAGCGCGGTGGAAAGTCCGTCGCCTTGCCCGGAGTGCGGAGTCAGAATCGAAACGGCAACAAACCCTTCGGCCGGCATCAGTGTTTCCGGGTCAATGATGTGGTGGTAGCGCTCTCCGTTTACCAAATAGTAGCGTTGGTAGGAGCCGCTGGTCACAAGCGATTGACCTGTCAGGGTGAGGTAGGCAATGTAATTGTCACCGCCCAGGGGGTCTTCCAATCCCACTGTCCAACCGGAACCATCCGGCTTTTTGCCAATCGTGCGCACATTGCCGCCAACATTCAGGCAGTATCCCGAAATGCCGCGCTTTTCCAAGCTTTGCGCCACCATTTCAACGGCGTAGCCCTTTGCAATCGCGCCAACATCCAAGGTCATTTTTGGATCGGTCAAAGTTACGGTAGATGCTTCTTCGTCAATGACAAGATTTGCGATATCGGTGTGCTCCGAGGCGGCAAGCAAACGCTCCATCGGGGGCAGTTCGGCATTTTCCGGGTCGTCGATCCCTTCGGTGCGGTATTGGTGCCAAATGGAAAGCACACTACCCATGGCAATATTCATGTTTCCGTCCGTCAAGGCATAAAGCTCCTTTGCATAAAGGAGCAGGTCAATAATGCGGCGGTCAACAGTCACGGTGCGGTGTTCACCATCCGTCCGGTCGTTGATGGTCCGCAAATTCTCCATGCCCTCGTAACGGTAGTAAATGTTATAAAGCCGATGGTATTCCTGTAACTCGGCAAAAGCACTGCTTGCGATCTCGTCAAAGGCTTCCCGACTTTCGGCATAACCTGTGATCGTGGAAACGGTATCAAAAAACTCAAACGAGTAGTCGGAAAACTTTTGCAATCCCTTTTCTTTTTTGCAGGAGGCAAGCGCCGTGCCGGAAAAGAGTAGGCAAAACGCCAGCGCAACAATCAACAATTTTTTTCTCATATTTCTATTGCAAAAATGGGAGGCGGAGCCTCCCATTTTTTGATAGTTGTTCGTAATTATTTCGCAATCTTAGCGGCGGCAGCCGTAAAGCCGGTAACGGTAATGGTGCAGCCGGCGTCTTTCACAGTGTCGGTGCCTTTTCCATCGGCGGCGGCCAAGCCTGCAACTTCGGTTGCGGTTTTGCCAATGCATTGAGTTTCAAAAGCGTCTGCCTGTGCAAACCACTCGGTTTTGCCGATTCTGCTCATGCCGTAATTGTTGCCTTGCTGGCGCTTGGTCAGCACTTCGGTAGCCGTAAAGGTGGAAGTTCCGGTAAGGTCAAATGTGAATTTAACCTGCGTGCAGTCGGTGTCAACAGCAACGATTTTGCCATCGGCGTCAACAGCGGCGCCCAAAATGGTGGTGTCAATTTCGTTGGTGCCGTCTTTCTCGGCGGTGGCGTCAGTCAAAGATTGATCGGTAGCCATACCGATTTTCAGGGTGGAGGAAGCGGTCGCTTTGGAGTCTGCCAGGTTTGCAAATGCCTTTTCGATGGCTTTTACAAAGTCGGAAACGGTAATGGAGCAGCCTGCTTCCTGATCGGTTTCAGAGAGCTTGCCACCTTCGACAACCAGAGCTTTGATTTCGGTAAGGGTCTTGCCGACAACCATGCCCTCAAATACGGCTGCCTGCTCAAACCATTCTTTCTTGCCGGTCTTGCTGCTCATGCCGTAGTCATTGCCTTTTTCCGCTTTGGTGCGGAAATCGGTGGTGGCAACGGCTTTACCGTCTTTGTCATAGCTTGCTTTGATCTGCGCTACGTCGATCTTGCAGGCAACAACCTTGCCGTCGGCGTCAACGGTGATCACGGCAACGGTGGAGTCAACTTCGCCGGTTCCGTTTTTCTCTTCGGTCGCGCTGGTTGCCGAAGTGGAAACAGCAACGCCCATACCGAATTTCAGGGTTTTTTCGGTTTTCTTGCAGCTAACAAGGGAAACTACCGAAACCATCATGAGAACACTGAGAATGATGCAGAGTAACTTTTTCATGGGAATTCTCCTTTTAAAATATATTTTTGGGGTTTCGCATATTGAATTATACCATACTTTATGCAATTTGTCAAGAATTTATCAAAATCTTTTTGATAGACACTTTTGCATTTTGTCTATCCCCATTTGACGCGTTTAACGGCAAGACCGCCACAAAGACCGATAAAAATGCCCGCGATTGTTCCGGTAATCGATAGGACAATCAAATAATATCCCAGCTCGGCGGTCCGCAAAACGAACATGGCAAGCAGGATTTGCCCCACGTTGTGTAGCACACCGCCCGCAACGCTGACGCCGATGATGGAAAAGAAATCCAATTTGCGCAAAAGCGCCATTGCGGCAAGACTCAAAGCTCCGCCGGCAAGACTGTAGGCAAAGGTCATGGGGTTGCCAAACAGGAGCGAGACCGCCACCATGCGCACAAGCGAGACCAAAGCGGCTTCTTTTACCCCCATGCGATAGAGGACAAAAATGATGATGATATTGGGCAGCCCCAATTTGATGCCCGGTACTGCCGAGAATAGGGGCGGTAATAATACCTCTACATAGGCAAGTACCATGGCAATGGCGGTAAACAAACCGAGAAGGGCAAGTTTTTGAGTTCCTTTTTTCATGTTGCCCTCCTATACCACAATATCGGGGGCGTTTGTGTCGGAACGCTTTACGGTAATGACCACCTTGTGCGGTAAACACACAATGCTTTCCCCTTGGCGGGAAATCGGTTTGTGAGCGGCACAGATCCCGTCGGGACAGGTCGCGGTTTCCACATACGCTTTACCGTCTTTGATGATGAGCAGATTAAGCTCTTGTTCATCCTCTCCTGTGCGTATCTCAACGGTGCGGTCAACAAAAAGCGAATAGGTGCCCCAGGTCTTGCCGTTTACCTCTACAACAACGAGGTCGCCCTCTCCGCGGAAAAGCCAAATGGCAAGCCCGATCAAAACAAAGATGACCAGAACCCCGCCAATCAAAATCAAATCATTCCGCAACTTGCGCTTTTTGTTTGGCGTGGCGGGGGTGTCGATTCCTTTTTCATGCTCCATAGAATATCAACTGTTTGCGTCTTCAATAATTTTGCGCGGGTCAACGCCTTCGGGAATATCGGGGAAGATGACCCGTTTCATACAACCGGTCGGGCAGGACTGGGCGCAAGCACCGCAACCAACGCACTTTTCATAATTGACTTTTGCAAGGTTGTTCTCTACGGTTACGGCGCCATTCGGACAGACCTTTTCGCATTTTTTGCAACCAATGCAGGCGTTTTTGCAAACCTTGCGGGCATCAGCGCCCTTATCGGTATTGCTGCACGCCACGATATCGGTGGTTT